>CACKTW010000013.1 GCA_902603215.1 uncultured Pelagibacteraceae bacterium | reverse complement strand
AAACTGCCTAACAAAAAAATATTAGTTGGCTGTTATCATCCGAGTCCAAGAAATGTGAACACAAAACGAATTGACGTTGGAAAAATGGTAAAGCTTTTAAATAGTGTAAAAAATTTAATTTGATGATTTTTGGTTAAAAATACTCAGCAATCCAATATAAACCATTATCACTAGATACATGATCAATGCATAAGCGGCTATTGGAACTAAATAAATGCCTTGATCAAAAATTAAACTTCCAACTACAATTGCCAAAGTTCCGTTCTGTAATGAAGATTCAATTAAAATAGTTCTACCACTCACTTTATTTATATTAAAAATACGACACATAAAATATGAAACAATTAAAATAGATAAATTTAAAAATAGTGCGGCTAAACCTGCTAGTTTGAAATAAGTAAAAATTTCATGACGTTCTTGATAAATTGCTAAAAATAAGAAAATAAGAAAAAACACAAATGAAATTTTTACAAAAATATTTTCATTTTTTGAAAAAAAATTATGAAATATTGATTTTAAAATCATTCCTAAAATCACTGGTACAGTTGTAATCAAAAAAATTTCAAGAATGATTTTGCCTATTGAAAATTCAAAGGGCATATTTTGTTCAAAAGCAATTCCATAAAATAAAACAAATAAATATGGAATAGTTAAAAAAGATAACAAACTTATTAAAGCTGTTAACGAAATCGAAAGAGCCACGTCTCCTCTTGCAAATTTGGTAATAATATTTGTCGTCACTCCTCCTGGAGCTAACGCAAGTATCATTAAACCAATTTTTAATTCAGTTTGAATTGGAAGTAAAAAAACTAAAATTAAAGCAATCAAGGGTAGAAAAACAACTTGGCAAACAAAACCAACAAAAAAATCTTTAGGTTGTAAAATAATTCTTTTAAAATCGCCTACTCTTAAACCAATTCCAAGAGAGAACATTATAAAAGCTAAAATAATTGGTCCAATAATTTTTACTATTTCCATTTGATTCTTGCCTCAAAATGCAACATATTGGTTTTTTTTTAAAAAGCAAATGAAATTCGATCCAGAAAAAATTAGTAAAATAATTCAAGATAATTTTTCTCATCTTATGCCAGATTTTTATGAAATGCAGGCAGAGTATTTAGCTTCCTTGAATTCTATTTATAAAGATCTAGATGGATGCCTTATTACAATGCTTTTAACTCATGATATTTATAAAGATTTTTTAGAAAAGAATCGAAAAAATCAAGAGTCAGATTTTTCTGTAACCTCTTTTTATCAAAAAGAGCCTATTAAATTATCAAAAAATAGATTTAAAATAATAAAAATTTCAAAAACTCTTAACCTTCCAAGAGAAACTGTTAGAAGAAAAGTAAAAAAACTTAGTAAAGATAATCTTATTCTAGTTAATCAAAAGGAAAAATTCATATCACTGAATACAAAAATGATTGATGAACGTCTTCTGCGAATACAAATTAATAATGTAAGCAAGTTTTTATCTAAATTTTCTATTTTTTTTAGTCGTAAAAAATTATTTGCAAGAGAAGTAGATAGAGAAACTATAAGGAAAGAAATAGAAAATAAATTTTTAATTTATCTTAATTTTTTTTTAAATTTTCAAATAGCTTATTTTTCAAGCTGGAGAAAATCTATTGATATGGAAACAATTTATGTCGCTCTTCTTTGTAGTTTAAATGCTACTTCAAGTATAAAAAAAGGGCTGTTTAACAAGCACAAGTATTTAGATTCTGATGATATTTTTTATAATATTCATAAACTTCATCAATCTTATGGTTTAAGTGCAACTACAATATCTGAAATTTCAGGAATACCGAGAGCCACGGTTACAAGAAAACTTAAGTTGCTTAAAAAATTAGGTGTTCTTAGAAAAGATTCTTTTCAAAGATATTCGACAGCTAATTTACAAGATTCTGAATTTTCAAAAACAGTTGTTTATACAAATGTAAAAAGCACGATAAACAATCTTGGTATCTTTTTTGGAAAATGTTTAGAAGCTTATACTGTGAAACTATAAAGAAATGATAATACCGGAAACAGCTAAAATAGCTAAAGCGCTTGTTACGAAAATTAAATTATTTTTTTTATCTTTTTTTTGTTCTTCTTTAACTTTTTTTATTAAAGTATTCAAATTTACCGAATTTCCTTTATATCTTGATGAGACATTCATATAAGGATCAAATTTGTCTCTAATAATTCTATTGTCTACAACCTTCATGACACCTATTAAACCACAACTGATTCGTTCATACAACCAAAAGATGCTCATTTTAGGTTAAATTTTTATTTAAAGGCAAAAGATTTAGATAAATCAAGTGATTAATTTGAGTTTAATCTTCTATTAACTTGTTTTTATTCAACTTCTGTTTGAATTCAAAAATCTTATATCATTTGTAATCCTATTCCAGTTTTTGGATAGGTATAAAGATTATAATTAGCGGTTATTTCTTCACCTGCTTTAATATCTTTTACTGATATTAAAAACATAAATTTGGCATCAATTTTTTCTTGTAGATTATAAAATAGGTTTTCTCTATTTGTCTTGCCATCTTCGATTTGTTTAGTGTTTTTTGTTGGATCTACTAGATCGCCAAAATTCAATTTAGGCAAGGTATCTGAAACCATTCTCATTGTATTAGGCTCGTTAGAATGGTTATAAAAACCTCCTAAAGGTGTTCTTATATATTTGTTTTCAAATTGTTCGTCCCTAATATGTGTTACTCCAATAAATGAATGTTTTTTGACATCTTCTACAGCAAAGAGACCTAGACCTTCGATAGGTGAATTTTTAATTGTTAGCTGTTTTGGTAAGGGTCTATACATTTAGGCAATTGCTTGATTTGGAGAAAGATATTTGTAACCAAAAACGTCAGCAACAGCTCTATAAGTTACATTACCTTTGTAGACATTTAATCCAGCTAAAAAATTTGGGTCGTTTTTTAATGCTTTTTGATATCCATCTTTTGCAAGTTTAGATAAAAAAGGAAGTGTTGCTTTATTTAATGCTAAAGTTGATGTTCTTGGAACCCCACCAGGCATATTTGCAACGCAATAATGAACAATGTCATCTACGATATAAGTTGGGTCAGCATGAGTTGTTGGTTTGCTTGTTTCAACACAACCGCCTTGATCAATTGCAACATCAACTATAACCGAACCTCTTTTCATGATCTTCAGCATATTTTTGGTTACAAGTTTTGGTGCTTCCGCTCCTGGAATAAGAACACCTCCTATTAACAAATCACATTTAGAAATAAGTTTGTTTAAATCTGTTTTATCACTTAGTTCTGGAATAATTTTATCCCCAAAAATACTTTTTAGTTCCTTTAATCTTTTCTCAGACTTATCTACAATATGAACTTTGGCTTTCATTCCTGTTGCTATCAAAGCTGCATTTTCACCTACTACTCCTCCACCAAGGATAACTACATTTGCCGGATCAACTCCTGGTGCGCCACCCAATAATAACCCTCTTCCTTTTTGATTTTTTTCTAAAGAATGTGCTCCTGCTTGAATTGACATCCTTCCAGCAACTGCACTCATAGGAGCAAGTAAAGGCAATTTTCCATTTTTGTCAGTTACTGTTTCATAAGCAATACAAACTGATTTTGATTGTATTAAGCCATCTGTTAATTCTTTTGTAGCAGCCAAATGAAGGTAAGTAAAAATTATCTGATTTTCTTTAATCATAGCCACTTCATTTTTAAGTGGCTCCTTAACTTTTACAATGATATCTGAATCATTAAATATATCTTCTGCCTTATTTACAATTTTAGCGCCAACTTTTTTATAATGATCGTTTTCAAAACCTGCTTCATAACCTCCGTTATTTTCTACCAAAACCTCATGTCCATTAGAGGTAAGTACTTTAACGCTATCTGGAGTTAACCCTATTCTATTTTCTTGTGGCTTGATTTCTTTTGGAACGCCTATACGCATTTTACTTTTTCATGTAATTAGAAATACCAGTTCTTAACTTTTCGATAATTTCATCAATATGTTTTTTTTCGCAAATAAATTGTGGTGCAATAATTAGACAATCCCCTGTGGCTTTAAAATTAACCCCTGCATCATAGCAAGCTTTAAAACATTCATAACCTGCTTTTCCTGGTTTTTCTTTTAATTTTATATCTATGCCACCCATCATACCGTACCCTCTGATATTGCCTACTGCTCCAAGATCTTTTAAAGAAAAAAGACCATCTAAAAAGTACGGTGACATTTCTTTAGCTTTTTTAAATAAATTTTCTTTTTCAAAAATATCTTGGACAGCTAAGCCTGCTGCCACTGCTATAGGAAGACCAGAATAAGTATAGCCATGAAATAACTCTACCGCTCCTTTTGGAGATGCATCCATAATTGAATCATAAATTTCTTCCTTTACAGCTACGGCTCCCATTGGAACAATTCCATTTGTTGTTGCTTTAGCCATAGTAATCATATCTGGAATCACTCCAAATTCTTGGGCCGCAAAAGGCGAACCTGTTCTTCCCCAACCAGTTATTACTTCATCAAAAATTAATAAAATTCCATGCTTGTCACAAATTTCTCTTAAACGTTTCAAATATCCTTTTGGCGGAACCAATGTTCCAGTTGATCCTGCAATAGGTTCAACAATACAAGCTGCAATGTTTTCTGACCCAAAATTTGATGCTATTCTTTCTAAATCATTTGCTAATTCTAAACCTGTTTCTGGCTGACCTTTAACAAACTTGTGTTCAGGAAGATGAGTGTGTCTCATATGAACTACTCCTGGCATTAAAATGCTAGCAAAAGTTTTAACGTTATTAATCATGCCACCAACAGAAGTTCCCCCTATATGCATTCCATGATAAGCTCTTTCTCTACCAACAATACGGAATCTTTCCCCTTGTCCTTTTGCTTTATGGTAAGCAATTGAAATTTTGATTGCTGTTTCGACTGCATCAGAACCACCTGTTGAGAAAAAAACTCTATTCAAATTTCCTGGTGTATGCTTTGAAATTCTTGTTGCTAATTCAAATGAGCCACCAAAACCTTGCTGAAAAGGTTGAGCATAATCAAGTTTTTCTAGTTGTTTAGTAATGGCATTAATGATTTCTTTTCTTCCATGACCTAAAGGATTACAAAATAATCCTGAACTCGCATCTATTTGAGTTTTGCCATGATGATTTTTTAAATAAACTCCTTTAGCTTCAGTAATTAATCTTGGATTTTCTTTAAAATCTTTATTAGATGTGAAAGGCATCCAATGTTCTTGTAGAGAATTAGGAATAGATGTTCTGTTTTCTGAGCTCATAATTATTTCCTCTAAGTATGAAATTCATAGACTACTTTAATCCCATAAACTATTACTATTTTTGTCTTGTTCATAAGACTAAAAAAAATTTCTCGTAAAAGTTGTATAAAAACGATCATTTACTTCTTTCTAAAATTCAAATTAAATAGCCCAGTTTATAATTTAAATTATAAGGAGACTAAATAAATGAGAAAACTAATAACAATGATACTAGGAAGTATTGTTGCTTTTACTTTAAATATGTCAGTAGCTAATTCGGCTGCTAGTGAAGTAAGAGTAGCTTTCTTTTTAGAATGGCCTACACCAAACCAGGAAGATAAAGTGAAAAAGCTTTTTGACGACGCTTTAGGTGTTCCGGTTAAATGGACAAACTTTGCAAATGGTGGAGCAATGACTGATGCTATGTTAGCAGGAGATATTGATATCTCTTACTCACAAGGGTTAGTGCCATTTATAAACGCAGTTAAATCTAATGCACCTTTAAAGCTTGTAGATATAGCTATGGAATATGGAATGGGTGGAACAACTTGTATAACATCTAAAGCATCTGGAATTACAAAAGCTAATGCTTCTGAATTAGAAGGCAAAAAAGTTGCAGTTCCGTTGGGAACTATGGCTGAGTATGTTTTTGATGAAAGTATGAAAGTTGTAGGAGCTGATAGAAAAAAAATGGAAGTTATTCAAATGGATCCTGAAGAAGGAGCTGCAGCAATAGTTGCGGGCGATGTTGTTATGGCATGTCTATTTGGTGGTAACTCTATAAAATCAGCACTAACTGTTGGTACTAGACTTTTAACAGTTCAAGAAGCTCGTGATGCAGGTATCTTAGGTATAGATATCACGTCTGTTACTACAAAATTTATGAAAGAGAACCCAGGAATGGTTAGAACTTTCATAGAAGTAACTCATGAAGCTAACGCTAGATACAGAGCAGGTAAATCTGATATGAATATCATAGCTAAAGATGCTGAAATGAAACTTGGTGATATGAAAGATACAATAGGTGGATTTAAATTTCTAACACCTGCAGAAACTAAAAAATCTATGGAAAGTGGTAATCTTGATGCATTCCTAAAAGGAATGGGAACGCCAGGTGGATCTGTAGATACTAGTTTTTTACCTTTGTAATTTTAAAAGGAAATAAAAATATATAAATAGGCGCCAATTTAATAAACTGGCGCCTATTTTTTTAATAAAAATTTTAATATAAAGTTATTTCTATGACCGATTTAGTTTCCCAAAATTTAAACATGATATTTAAAACTCCAAAGGGTGAAACTGTTCACGCATTAAAAGATTTAAATTTTACACTTAAAAAAGGAGAACTTTTAACAGTTCTTGGTCCTTCAGGTTGTGGAAAAACAACTTTATTAAATATTGCCGCTGGCTTTCTTAGACCTACATCTGGTTCAATTGTTTTAGGTGGAAATGAAATCAATGGTCCTGGTGTTGAAAGAGGAATGGTTTTTCAACAAGGCGCTTTGTTTGAATGGTTAACTGTTGCTGAAAACGTAAACTTTGGCTTAAGGATGAAAAAAGAAGATCCAATCAAAACAGCAAAAAAAGTTGAGGAGTGGCTAGAAATCGTAGGATTAAAAGGGTTTGGAAATACTCCAACTTACCAATTGTCTGGAGGTATGCAACAAAGAGTTGCTCTTGCAAGATGTTTAATTAATGATCCAGATCTAATTTTAATGGATGAACCATTAGGTGCATTAGATGCATTAACTAGAGAAAAAATGCAATCTTTAGTACTTAAAATTTGGAAAGAAACAGGTAAGACAATAATTTTAATTACTCACTCAGTTGAAGAAGCGTTGTTGCTTGGTGAAAGATTATACGTAATGGCACCAAGGCCAGGTCGTATACATAAAGAGTACAATCTGTCCTTTTCCTCAATGGGATTAAAAGGGGATTTAAGAGAAATAAAAAAAAATAAAGATTTTGTTAGCAAAAGAGAAGAAATACTAGGCATGATTTGGGACATGGAAGAAGAGATAATGGGCAAAGATATTTAATATGATCACTGGAATTATAACATTTGCAACTATTTTTGCTGTTGTAGGCTGTATACTGTATGGAAGAAAGCTAATTAAGACTGAAAGAGTTGATGCTGTTTTTGGAAATCCAGAAAAAGCTAAGGGGGGAACTCACTGGGTTATTGTGGGGAGTAGCTGTCTATTGTTGGTCTGGCTTTATTATTCTTGGGACATGGCAAAATCCTTTTATCCGAAATCAGCCAACGAACTTTGTCAAGTTGCAAAAGTTAATGAGTCATTACGTTCATTAAAATATTTATTTCCAATAGAGGAAAGAGAACTCAAGAGTACTTCTATTATTAAACTTGAAGGAAAAAATATTAAAAAATATGAAATGAAAATTCAAAATTCATCAGATTTAAATGATGAAAATAAAAGCAAACTTTTAAAATTTCTTACAAAAACTAAAAATACAATTCCATTATTAACTAATGAAAATCTTTTAGAAAACGAAACTAGAAATAAAGTTAATGAAATAACTATTAAAATTAATAATTTAACAGAAGAATTTCAAAAAATAAGTTATGCGTCTGAAACCTCTGAAGAAAAAAGTAAAAGAATAGAAGCTTTAGAAAAACAAGGTGAATGGGGAGCGTCAGGAACTGCATTAGATAATGAAGCAGAAATTCCTGCCATCCCTGTGTCAAAAAAAGGCTTAAAATTTGATTTGGCTTCAAAAGAATTACTCCTTATTAGTGATGATTTTTTTAAGTTAAGAAATCATAATTCTAGATATAAGATTGAGATAAAGGAAATAAAAGATAGTATTAAAAAATTTAGATCAGAATTAGATGAGACTCAGGAAGTTGCCTCGGTTTTTGCAAAAGATATTCTTAAAATTGCAAGAAGAATTGAATATGCTAGTATTTTTCCACCCAAAGCTCTTCAAGCTATGGAGCAATCAATCATAAAATTTGATCGAGTTCAGAAAAAAGAGCAAGGAAATTTAAGATTAATAGATATTTTTTTATTTCCTACTGGAAATATAGGATATAGTGGTCGTGCATGTTTTGAGGCTGGTTCTGGTAGATGGTTGCCTAAACCTTCTGATACCTTAAATAAATTTGCTCTTTTATTAAAACCAAGTGTAGGATTTAAAAATGTTCCACTCATTTGGTATGAAATGATGGATGTAAGTAAAATAGTTGGATTTATTCTCCCAGATTGGATAGCAGATATTGTGCCTGGTAAATACCCAGTTCACAGCGAGGATGGTACTGTAAAATCAAACTTTAAAAGTAAAATCTTTAATATTGTAACTGGTGAATTTAAAGCATTTAAAATACCTGTCCCTACAGGTCATATATGGGACTCTTTTTTAAGAGTATTTTTAGGTTTAATCTTTGGAATTATTCTTGGTGTACCCCTAGGTTTGTTTATGGGTCTAAATAGATTTGCCAAAGGATTTTTTGATCCTTTAGTTGAGTTATATAGACCGGTACCACCGCTTGCTTGGGCTCCATTGGTAATTACTGTTTTTGGAATTGATAATGTTGGAAAAGTATTTTTATTATTCATGGTATCTTTATCTATTATGATTATTTCTGCAAGAGCTGGTGCTTCTGGTACTCAATTATCAAAAATACATGCGGCTCATTCTTTGGGCGCTTCTAGATGGCAAATTCTTAGACATGTTATATTTCCTAATTCATTACCTGAAATTTTAACAGGTGTAAGAGTTGCAATTGGTATGTGTTGGGGAACATTAGTTGCAGCTGAATTTTTGGCAGGAACAACAGGTATTGGTTTTGTTGAAAATGTTGCTAAAAAATATTTTCAATACGAAGTTATTTGGATAACCATCTTTATAATGGGAATGTTAGGTCTTTTATTTGATGTTACTCTTAGAAAAATAATAGACAAAACAATTCCTTGGAGAGGCAAAGGATGATGAAAAAATATTTATGGATTTTGGTTCTAGGTTTTTTTTTATCAAGACTTAGATAAAATATTTTAAAATGATTAAACCTTTTAAACTAAGGGTGCCAAACAAAATAATTAACGAAATATACAACAAAGTAAAAAAATATCCTTGGACAAATATTCAAGATATGAATGGTTGGGAATACGGAACAAATTTTAAATATTTAAAAAAAATTTCAAAATATTGGACCACAAAATTTAATTGGAGAAAACAAGAAAAAAAAATAAATAAATTTTCTAATTATTTAACTAAGGTTGATGGCATAAATATTCATTTTATAAAAGAAAAAGGTAGTGGCTCTAATCCAATGCCTTTGCTTATTTTGCACGGATGGCCTGGAAGTATTGTTGAGTTTTTAAATATCATTGAAAAACTTGCTCATCCAGAAAAATTTGGAGGAAAAAAAGAAGATTCTTTTGATGTAATAGCTCCTTCCCTTCCGGGGTTTGGATTTTCTGGATCACCAAAAAAACCAATAGGTCCGAGAAAGATGGCAAATATAATGAATAAATTTATGACAAAAAATCTTGGATATAAAAAATATTTATCTCAAGGTGGTGACTGGGGTTCAACAATTTCTAATTGGCTTGGATATGATCATTCTAAATCCTGTAAAGCCATTCATGTAAATTTTTTAAGTATGAGACTTCTCAAAGGAGTAAGAAGTAAACAAGAAAAAAATTGGGAAAAGAGATTTAAAAAAGATCAAATTATGGAAGAAGGGTATAGAACACAACAGTCAACAAAACCGCAATCATTAAGTTATGCAATGATGGATAGTCCTATTGGCACAGCTGCATGGATTTTAGAAAAATTTTTTTCTTGGTCTGACATCAAGAATAATAAAATTGATAAAGTGTATTCTAAAGATATCTTATTAACAAATATTATGGTCTATTTAGTTACCAATACTTTCAATACAGCATCATGGATATATTTTGGTAGAAGAGAAGAAGGTGGCAGATTCTTTCCTAAAAATTTTAAAAAGATAAAAGTTCCTACCGCTATAGCTGAATTCCCAAAGGAAATGTCTGAATGGCCACCAAAATCATATATTAAAAGAATATTTAATTTAAAACGTTGGACAAAAATGAAAAGAGGTGGACATTTTGCAGCTTTAGAACAGCCAGATTTACTTGTTAATGATATAAGAAAATTCGCTAGAAGTTTACGTTAATTTTTTACTTAAAAAATCAGCTCTAAAAGTCAAATAAACTATTAAAACTAAAAATGGAATACATATTAAGTTCATAGTTGTCCAGCTAGTTAGGCTTAGCAATATTCCTGCCGATAAACTTCCTAATGCCATTGTAGAGAATACAATCAAATCATTAATTCCTTGCACTCTAAATTTCTCTTCTTCTTTATAAGTTAAAACAACCAAACTAGTTCCAGAAATAAATAAAAAATTCCACCCTAATCCTAAAAATATTAAAGCTACCATATAATTTGTAAATGTTTGTTCAAATAAACTTAAGATTATTGTTACAAGATAAAAAAAAACTCCTATATAAATTATATTACTATGCCCAAACTTCTTAATTAAATGTCCGGTAATTAATGATGGAAGAAACATGGCTACTAAATGAAATTGAAGAACTATTCCTGTTTTTTCTAAGCTCATTTTTTCCATCACATGCATACTTAGGGGTGTAGCGGTCATTAAAAACGACATTACAGCATAAGCAAATGCAGCAGCAATTATTGCTTGCAAAAATTGTGGTTGAAAAATTATTTCAGATAATTTACGTCCATTGTGTTTATTATTAAAGTCTATTTTTGTTTTTTCATTATTTTTATAAAAAATAAAAAATATTACTGGCATAAAAGTAAATACAGCGAGCAAAAGATAAGAGCCAACATATAAATGATCAGGGATAAGATTTTTTGTATAATTCGCTAAAGTTATACCTAAAAAAGATGAAACGATTCCAGCTAACATTAAAGTAGAGATAGCTTTTGGTGCTTTTTCTTTCTCCACGCTTTCTGCTGCTGCAAAACGATATTGATGAGCAAAAGCTATCCCTAAACCAAGAATTAAATGTGAGATACAAAATAAAATAAAATTTTGTTGAACGATAGCGAAAACGGCTAACAAACAAGTCGCTGAACTTACTAAAGCTCCAAAAATAAAACCTAATTTTCGTCCTATTTTGCCCATAATTTTTGCTGCTAAGATAGTAAAAATTGCAGTACCAAGAACTGATAAAGCTGTAGGCAATGTTGATAAAGACTTTATAGAAGTAATTTGTGATCCAACAATTCCACTTAAAAAAACTGTAATAATATTGGCTGTAAATCCAAAAACTTGGCTCAAAGCTAATAGTGATAAATTTTTATTCATTATGTATAAAATTAAGAACGGTTCTATTAAATTTTTCAACTTTTTCCAAATGAACATTATGTGCACATCCCTCAAAAATAACTAATGAACTGTTTGATATATTTTTTTCTAAAGTTTTTGCTTGTGTTAAATTATAAGATTTATCCTTATCACCCCAAATAATTAATGTTTCGTTTTTAATGTTTTTTAAATTATCAACTCCATTCCAGTTTTTAAACGCAACTAAAGAATTATCAGCTGCCTCCATTGAAGATTGCATCCCAGCCTCAATACAAATATCAAAATATTTTGCATCTTCTCTTTTAACAAACCAAGTTTTAGCAATATCTCTTGCCATACTTTTTAAACCATTCTTTTTTAGATTTTCTCTAGACTCATCTACTGTTTCAAATCTTCCAGGCATTTCACCTATAGGCCCAGTGCTATAACATATCAGTTTTGAAATTTTATCCCCTTTTTTTTTGGCCATTTCTTGAACTATCATCCCTCCCATGGAATGTCCTAATAAATGAAATTTATGAATTTTTTTTTCTTCAAGGCAATCAAATAAAAAATTGGATAATGATTCGATACTATTGTGTGATTTTGCTTTATTACTTTTTCCATAGCCTGGCAGATCTGGTGTTATTATTCGAAAACGATCTTTAAAAAAATCAATTTGTGGTTTCCACATTTTTGACGAACCTAAAAAACCATGAACCAAAACTAAAGGAAATCCTTTGCCTTCGTCACCAATATATGTATCTTGCATATTTTAATTAATATCATAAATAAATAGGCATGTTAGAAAAATTTGAAAGGATTAAATTAGGTCATTTTCCAACACCAATAGAACATCTGAAAAATGTAACCAAATATTTAGGTGGACCAAATATTTTTATAAAAAGAGATGATTGTACAGGTTTAGCTACTGGTGGAAATAAAACTAGAAAATTGGAATTTTTAATACCAGATGCAATAAAAAATAAAGCTGAGCTAGTTGTTACTGTTGGAGCAGTTCAATCTAATCATGCTCGACAAACTGCAGCTGCTTGTGCCTTGATGGGTTTAAAATGTCTTATAGTTTTAGAACAGAGACTTAAAGATCCTCCTGAATCTTATATGAAATCTGGTAATGTTTTTTTAGACAAATTATTTGGAGCTGAGGTAAAAATATGTCCAAAAAATGAAGATGTTTTGGAATATTCAGAAAAATTAATTAAAGATATAAAATCAAAAGGCACTAATGTTTATTTTATACCAGGAGGCGGTTCAAATGCTATTGGTGCTTTAGGTTATGTAGAATGTTTAAATGAAATAATAAAAGAAAATAATAAATATAATTTTACTCAAATTATACATGCCACGGGAAGTGCTGGGACACAAGCTGGTTTACTAGCAGGTAAAAAATATTTTGATTGTAACATTCCTGTTACTGGAATCTGTGTTAGACATAAAAAAGACACACAAGTAGATAAAGTTTATACAGAAGCAAAAAAAACTTGCGAAAAACTTCAATGTAAGATTTTGGATAAATCAGACGTTATTGTATATGATGGATATATTGGACCGGGATATGGAGAGCCTACAGAGAGCATGATAGAAGCAACAAATCTTTTAGCAAAAAAAGAAGCAATATTATTAGATCCTGTTTATTCAGGTAAAGGATTTGCTGGGTTAATTGATCTAATTAGAAATAAAAAATTCACAAAAGATGATAATGTTCTCTTTATACATACTGGTGGAGCTATTTCTCTTTCAGCTTATGAATGGGCTTTTTAATTTATGCTATCAAATAAGAAAATTATCTGTCCCGATAATTTAATTAATGTTGCTAAAAAAATAGGCATCGTTGATGCTGCTATTGTTAATGCTGGTGAAATATTCCCTATGGAATCTGTGAATAAGGCAGTCCAACATAATTTAATCAACCCAATATTTATTGGAGATGAAAATAAAATAAAAGAACATGCAAAAAAACTAAATTGGGATATTTCAAAATTTGAAATTATAAATGAAAAAAAAGAAAATAGTACAGCTCCAATTGCTGCAAAGCTAGCAAGTGAAGGAAAGGTTAAAATTATTGTTAAAGGGCATATTCATACTGATGTATTAATGAAAGCTGTTTTGAAAAGAAGTCTTAATTTAATTGGAAAAAAAAGATTAAGCCATGTTTGGCATATGACATTAGGTGCTGATGATAAGCCTTTTATAATTACTGATGGAGTAGTTAATGTTTTACCGAAACTAGAAGTAAAAATGCATATCTTAAGAAATGCAGTTCAATTTGCAAACAAGATTGGTATTACAAGACCAAAAGTTTCTGTTTTGTCCGCAACTGAAGAAATTTTGGATAGTATGCCAAGCTCTAAAGAGGCTAATCTTATTACTCAAAAAGCCAAAGAAGAAAATATTAACGCAGATGTTTTTGGTCCTTTAGCTTTTGATAATTCAGTTTCTAAAAAATCTGCTGGTATAAAAAAAATTAAAAATGAAGTTGCTGGTAATGCCGATATATTGCTTGTACCAAATGTTGAATCTGGTAATGCACTTGTTAAAATGATGGTTTATTTTATGGGTGCTTGTGCTGCTGGTGTTGTTCTTGGAGGTAAAGCTCCTGTAGTTATCACAAGTAGATCGGATGAGTCTGAGGCTAGATTAGCCTCTATTGCCGCAGCTGTTGTTGCTTTGGATTAATAAATTTTTTTATTTTGAACAAAAAATAATTTTCTTGGAAAACTTCCTTCTTCAAAATTTTCTATATCTATATTTTCAAATCCATTAGATAATTTTTTAATTTTTTCTTTTGAAAAAAAATGAACAATAAAACCATCATTTTCATACAAATCTTCACCTCTATGAATGCCATTTTTAAAATCACCATCATCTGTATTTCTAGCTGTATAAATATTAATAGCACCTTTTTTTAAAATTCTACAAATTTCATCATTTAAATTTTTAAGATCTAAACTTGATAAAGCCATACAGTAAAGCATATGTGAAAAACAACCTTCAAATTTTTCATTATCAAGTGGCAATTTTTTTCTGACATCAAAAAGTTGTGTTTTGATTAATTTGTCTAATTTTAGCTCATCTTTTTTTCTATTTATTGATGCTATAGCTGTATTGCTATAATCAAGAGCTTTAACTTCAATACCATTTTTTGCAAAATAGATTGTATCTCTACCAAGACCCGGTCCGAGTTCTAAAATTTTTTTAATATTGTTTTTTTGAAATATTTTTAAGGCTTTAACAGCTGCAATACTGGGTTCACGCCCAAACATCTCAGGCTTACTTGAGAAGCTTGCTTCCCAATGCTGAGATTGTTGGTCTAATTTCTTTTGATCCAAATTTATTTAACTGGGTCTGGAACCTTACGTAAATAAGGTTTTATTGTTTCCCAACCATCTGGGTATATTTTTTTTGCTTCTTCGTTTGTTACTTTAGGAACAATTATTACTTTGTCACCTGGTTTCCAATCTGCTGGTGTAGCAATTTTGTGTTTTGCTGTACGCTGCATTGAATCAATTGTTCTTAATATTTCATGAAAGTTACGGCCAGTTGTCATTGGGTAAGTTAAAAATAAACCAATTCTTTTATCTGGTCTAATAACATAAACAGTTCTAACTGTCTGATTGTCTACAGCCGTACGTCCCATTGATGTAGTTCCTGCATCACCCTCTAGCATATTGTAAAGTTTTGCAACTGCTAACTTTTCATCTGCCACGATTGGATAATTTGGTTTTAATCCACAAACATCCTTAATGTCATTAAGCCATTTGATGTGATCAGAAACTGGATCCACACTTAAACCCATAACTTTAACATTTCTTTTATCAAACTCAGGTTTCATTTTGGCTAAAGCGCCAAGCTCTGTTGTACAAACTGGTGTAAAATCTTTTGGGTGTGAAAATAATACACCCCAACTATCTCCAAGCCACTTATGAAAAGATAATTTTCCTTCAGAAGTATCTGCTGTAAAATCTGGAGCCACACTATTAATTTTTAAAGTCATTTTATTCCTTTCCCTCAATGTTTTTTAGAAAGATTATAAACAAGATTTATTTGCTATGCAATTTTTTATAGTTTAAATTTAATCAATGATATTTGAACAATTGTTTGACACAAAATCTTCAACTTATACTTACATTATAGCCAGTGGAAAAGGGAGAGAGGCTTTAATAATAGATCCTGTTATAGAACATACAAATCAATACATAAAAATTTTAGAAAAATTAGATTTAAAATTAGTTAAAGTAATAGATACCCATATACATGCTGATCATATCACGGGCTTAAATGAATTAAACAAAAGAACAAATTGTACTAGAGTTATGGGAGAAAAATCAAAGTCTGAAGTGATTGATTTAAAAATAAAAGATAATGAAAAAATAAATGTAGAAAATATTGAAATTAAAGCAATTTATACACCGGGACATACGGATTGTTCTTATAGTTACTTAATGAATGATAGAGTTTTTACTGGAGATACGCTTTTAATAAATGGAACAGGAAGAACAGATTTTCAAAGTGGCAGTTCATATGACGCATATGAATCTTTATTTAATAAACTGCTTAAACTACCAAAAAAAACTTTAGTCTATCCTGCTCATGATTATAACGGAAAAAAATATTCAACTATTGAAAATGAAAAAAATAATAATCCAAGACTACAAGTCAGCTCAAAAGAAGAATATGCTGAAATTATGAATAGCCTAAATTTAGCCAATCCTAAAATGATAGATGTAGCGGTGCCAGCTAATTTAAAAGGATTAACTTTAAAAGATATTAATAAGTAAATCTTCCACCGCTTTTTTATTTAGAATAACCGTATTTTTTTAATCTTATATCACCAGTTCTAGCATGAGCTTCCATTCCCTCTGCTCTACCTAGTCTAGCTGCGGTTGCCCCAACTATTTTATTAGCTTCTTTAGTCATTCTTTGAAAAGTTAATGTTTTTATAAATTTTCCAACAAATAAACCTCCGGTATATCTACCTCCACCCTTTGTAGGCAAAATATGATTTGTGCCAGAACATTTATCTCCATAAGCTACTGTTGTTTCTTCACCTAAAAATAAAGATCCGTAATTTTTTAATCTCTTCAACCACCAATCCAAATTCTCGGCATGAACTTCCAAATGTTCAGATGCATACTTATCGCTTATTGTAGCCATTTCTTCATTTGAATCACAAAGTATTACTTCTCCATAATCTTTCCATGCGGCTTCTGCACTTGTTCTTGGAAGTTCTGGTAATTCTTTAATCAATTCTGGTATTCTTTTCATTACATAATCAGCTAAAGACTTATCTGTTGTAAACAACCATCCAGGTGAATTATAACCATGCTCGGCTTGCCCAACTATATCAACTGCAACTATTTCCTTATCTGCAGATTTGTCTGCAATAATTGCTATCTCGGTTGGACCTGCAAATTGGTCAATTCCAACCTGGCCATAAACTATTCTTTTGGCTTCTGATACATATTGATTGCCAGCTCCAACTAAAAAATCAACTGGTGGGTTACCAAAACATCCATACGTCATTGAACCTATCGCTGCTATTCCACCTAAATTTAATATGATATCAGCTCCACAAAGGTTAGCTGCATAAATAATTCCAGGGTGTGCTCCATTCTTATCCTTTGGTGGGCTTGCACAAATTATAGTTTTAACACCCGCAACCTTAGCTGGGGTTATAGCCATTGTTGCTGATGAAATATGTGCATAACGTCCTCCGGGTATATAACAGCCCGCTGTACTAATTGGTATAAGTCTTTGGCCCGCAAATAATCCCTTTGAAAGTTCTACCTCAAATTCATTATTCATACTTTTAAGTTGATGCTCAGCAAATTTTTTAATTCTTTCATAAGCAAACTGGACATCATCTTTTGTTTTTTGGTCAACTTTTTTAATAGCTTCTTCAATCTTTTCTTTTGATACAATTATCTCACCTTCGTAATTATCAAATTTTTTAGTAATCTCTTTAATACTTTCTTCTCTTCTTTTTTCAATATCGTTAAGAATGCTTTGAACAACGGTTCTAGTTTTGTTATCATCAGATGATGGAGTTTTAACTGCTTTTTTTAAATATTTTATTGTCATGGGGATTTTTATTTACCATACTATTGGAACATGTAAAATGGGAAATAATCCAAAATCTGTCGTAAATGATAAATTAATAGCTCAAGGCTTAAAAAATCTTAGAATTATTGATACTTCAATCATGACTAACATCACATCGAGAAATACCATCCACCAACAATTATGATTGCAGAAAAAGGTGCAGACATGATACTGAACAATCAATGATGACAGAACAAATAATTATTTTTTTTCAAATTGTCTTGATAGATCTTGTTTTAGCAGGCGATAATGCAATCGTGATTGGAATGGTTGCATCTCAATTTGAATCAAATCTAAGAAAAAAAATTATATTTTGGGGGATAAGTGCCGCAATAGTTTTAAGAATAATTTTTACATTAATGACTGCTATGTTATTGCAAATTAATGGACTAAAGGCTATTGGAGGAATTTTACTTTTATATATCGTTTATAAACTTTACAAAGATGTTATAAGCAGTCAAATAGAAGAAAAAAAAATACCAAAAATTGATAACTCAACTTTTTTTAAAAGCATGCTAACTATTGTTATTGCTGATGTAACAATGAGTTTAGATAATGTTTTGGGTGTCGCTGGAGCAGCTAAAGATCATTATTATTTGTTAATATTTGGACTAATTTTATCTATTTTGCTAATGGCTACTGTAGCAAATTTGATTTCTAAATGGATTAAAAAACATAAATGGATTGCTTGGCTTGGGTTGCTGGCAATACTAGCAGTTGCTATAGATTTAATTTATAGTGATATAAAAATATTTTTATAAAAATGTATCTAAAAAAATTTAATTTAAAAAATAAAACTGCTTTGGTCACAGGAGCAGGAAAAGGAATTGGAAGAGCATGTGCAATTGCTTTGGCTGAAGCCGGTGCAAATCTAGTTATTATTAGCAGAACTCAAAAAGATTTAGACAAAGTTTCAAAAATTATAAAAAGATTTAAATCGAAATGTACATCTTATGTTTGTGATGTAACTAATTATCAGCAAATTAAAAATGTTATTAATAAACAATCAAAAATTGATATTCTTGTTAATAATGCGGGAACAAATTTCCCTGAGCATTTTACAAAAGTAAAAAAACAGCAATTAGACTACATGATAAAACTTAATACGGCTTCAACTTTTCATTTAGCTCAATTATGTACTTTAAAAATGCTTGAATCAAAAAATAGAAAAAAAATTGGTGGTTCAATTATTAATATGTCGTCTCAAATGGGTCATGTGGGTGGACCAATTAGAAGTGTTTATAACATGACAAAATTTGGTTTAGAAGGATTAACGAAAGGAATGGCTATCGATCTAGCAAAAAGTAACATCCGGGTAAATACTGTATGCCCAACGTTTATATTAACACCAATGACAAAAAAATTTTTGAAAAGCAAAAAATTTAAAAAAACTATATTAAACAATATTCCTTTAGGACGACTTGGAGATCTCTCCGACGTTGCGACAGCAGTTGTTTTTCTTGCTTCTGATGCTTCTTCCATGATCACTGGAACCTCACTATTGGTTGATGGTGGTTGGACAGCACAATGAAAAAATTTTTAATAATCTTTTTTATTTTAATTTCAACAAACAGTTACTCTTTAGAATTCAAAGGAAAATTTATTCAAGGTCATTTTATAATTGGAAAAACAGATTCTGGTTCAAGAGTTTTAATTGATAAGAAAAGTGTTAGAGTTACTGAAGACGGATACTTTGTTTTTGGTATTGGACGTGATAGAAAATATGACATTATAATAACTTCAATTAAGGATGGCCTTAAGAAAAAAATTATAAAAAAAGTACAAAAAAGAAAATATGATATTCAAAAAATTGATGGGCTTGATGAAAAAAAAGTCACTCCACCTGAAGAAGTGTATGCAAGAATAAAAAAAGAAAATAAATGGATAGCTTCCGCAAGAGCTAACAATACCAATTTAACATATTTTAAAAATAAATTTATAGTTCCTGTTGATAATGCGATCATAACTGGAGTTTATGGAAGTCAAAGAATCTTGAATGGAAAACCTAGGTGGCCACATTATGGTTTAGATTTCGCTCAAAAAGAAGGTGCAAAAATTAAAGCTATGTTGGATGGTGTAGCAACTTTAGTAGAGCCAGATTTATATTACACTGGTGGAACTGTAATATTTGATCATGGTCATGGTATCTCTACATTATATATGCATATGCAAAAACTTTTTGTTAAAAAGGGACAAAAAGTAAAACAAGGAGATATCATTGGAACAGTTGGTTCAACAGGAAGAGCAACTGGAGCTCATTTGGATGTGAGGCTTAATTGGTTTGAAACTAGACTAGATCCTATGAGCGTATTAAAATATGCCTATGAATAGAACTTTGCTAGAAAAGACATCAAAAAAGTTAGCAAATGCTTTTATAAAAAATAAAATAATTTCACCAATTCCTGATTTATTTAACAAAAATATTAAAAATTCAATTCTTCTAAGAAAAACTTGTGAATTAAAAATTAACGAACCCGTTATTGGTTTTAAAGCTGGAGGAACAGCAATACCTGTTCTAAAAAAACTTGGTGAGAAAGAGCCTTTTATAGCTTCAATTTTTAAAAATAATTTTTTAAAAAGTGGAAAAACTGTCAAAATTAATAAATATACTTTGGGAATTGAATTAGAAGTTTGTTATTTAATTAAAAAAAAATTTTTCAAAAATAAAAATAAAATTAATTTAAAAAATGTGTCACGTTTTATCAGTCATATGGCCCCCTGCATTGAAATTGTAGGATATCGTCAAAAAAAGAAAGGTATTAAATATTTGGGGGATATTTGTAGTGACTTTGGAGCAAATGTTAAATTTCTTATAGGTTCTAAAAAAAAATTTAAAAAAATAAATTTTGCTAATTTAAAAACAAAAATTTTTCATAAAAAAAGTGGAGAAGTGGTTAATGGAAACACCAATATGGTTTATATAAATCCTTTAAATTCTTTAAAGTTTGTTCTAAGAAAAATAAAACAAGATAAGATTGTGCTTAACAAAAACTTTTATGTTTTTACAGGATCAACTGTTGGTGTTGTGCCAATTAAAAAAAAAGGTTTTTATAAAGGAATTATCCAATCTCTTGGTAGTGTTGAAACAAAAATAATTTAATATCTATTTTGAAAGCAAAACTTGGTTTTCAGTTTCGTTTATAATTTTAAACTTTTTGCTAACCATATAATTAATTGATAAATTTGTTTTTGATTCCTTATCATCTAACAATATTAAAGATTTAGAATGAAGTTTGTCTTCAGCATTTTGAATTTCTAATAACTGATGCTTCGAAGCATTTGGATCTTGTCCATCTAGAGAATCTAAATAAAGAAAATCTATTTTTTGATTAAAATTTTTAAGAAAATTTAAACTATCATCTTTAATAAAGGTAATTGCATTATTGAATTCTTTTGAAAGTCTTTTCGCATTATCTAAATTTTTTTGACTTATATCACATGAATACAAATGACCACCAACAAAACTTGCGTAGTTGGAAAAAATTAGAGTACTCATCCCATCTTTCCAATTTTTCTTAATAAAAAAGAAAAATTTTATTTTCCCTCTTGCAACTCCTGTTTCTACCAAAGTTTTGAGAGATCTTTTCTGTGCTTCCTTAAGGGCAAAAGCAAAAGATTCATATCTAAAATTTTTTTGATGTTGATAATTTATTAAAAATTCCATTATTATTAACCTATAAATTTATAAAAATATTGCTACAATAAAATTATGGCTCTCCATTTCACAAATCAAGAATTTAAAAATCGAAAAGAACAAGTCTTAAAAAAAATGAGGAATGAAAGCATTGATGCATTATTGATGTTTAAGCAAGAATCTATGTATTGGCTTACTGGTTATGATACCTTTGGTTATGTTTTTTTTCAGTGTTTGGTGCTAGATCAATCTGGAAATATCATTTTGTTAACTAGAGCACCAGATTTAAGACAAGCCCAAAATACATCAAATATTAAAGATATAAGAATTTGGGTAGATAAAGATAGTTCAAATCCTAATGATGATCTCAAAATAATTCTAAATGAATTAAATCTTAAAGGAAAAAAAATTGGAGTTGAGTATGAGTCTTATGGATTAACGGGCAGGAATGCTATAAAACTAAATAACTCTCTAAATAATTACTGTAAACTTGAAGATAAATCTGAGTTAATTTCAGAGCTAAGATTAATAAAATCTGCTGAAGAAATTGTATATGTAAGAAAAGCTGCTGAACTTGCAGATAAAGCTTTGGATGAAGTTTGGAAAAATGCAAAAGCAGGTATTGGCGAAGCAAAAATTTTAGCAGAAATGGAAAAGGTTATATTTGAAGGTGGTGGCGATTATCCAGCAAATGAATTTATAATAGGTTCAGGTCATAATGCTTTGCTATGCAGATATCAGGCTGAAAAAAGAATTTTATCTAACCCAGATCAATTAACTGTTGAATGGGCTGGTACTTACAAACATTATCACTCTGCAATGTTTAGAACTATACCTATTGGTAAGGCAGATCCAAAACATTATAAAATGTACGATGCTTGTATTGAAGCGCTAATTAATTGTGAAAAAAAACTTATACCTGAAAATACTGTTGGAGAAGTTTTTGATGTACATGCGAAGACACTTGATGATTTTGGATATAAAAAATCACGAATGAATGCTTGTGGTTATTCATTAGGAGCAACATTTTCTCCAAATTGGATGGACGTGCCACCTATGATATTTAAAGGAAACCCTTTAATTTTAAAACCAGGAATGGTTTTTTTTATGCATATGATATTAATGGATTCTGAAAATCAGTTGGCAATGAACTTGGGTGAAACATACCTTGTAACTAAAAAAGGAAATGAAAGACTTGGTAAACAAAAATTAGATCTAGTTATCCTTTAAATTTCACTCTTAGCTTTTAATCATTTTTAGATAAAAACGATGAAAGCCTGTTACTTAATGCCATGATTGTCCAGGTTGGATTTGTAAAACCATTATTTTTAAATATGCTTGATCCACAGACAAAAATATTTTTATAACCAATTAGTTTAAGATTCTTATCTACAGGTCCTTCTGATTCATTGTGGCCAATTGATGTGGTGCAACTTGGATGTAATCCTGTTAAAATTTTTTTTGTTTCAAAATCAGATATTTTATCATTTTGAAAAAGAATTCCTTTTTTACCAATTAAATATTCTATAAAAGTTTTATATTTTTCTTTGTCTTCGTCTGTAAAACTAAAAATTATATCTGATTTACACAAGCCATAATCATCTTTGATTTGTCTATTAATGTTTATCATATTATCTAAACTTTGGTTTTGTGAGAAAAAAAATTCATACGAATATTTTCCCTTTAAATTTAAAATTGATAATATTGCAATAACAAGTTTAAAAAAGAATGAATA
>CACKTW010000012.1 GCA_902603215.1 uncultured Pelagibacteraceae bacterium | reverse complement strand
TTTTAACTCCTTCATTTTTAACTATATTAATGATTTCTTCAATTTTGTGTCTTTTTTTCTCATAGTTGACAATTATTTCATTATTTGAACTATGTTTAAAAACTAAACCTTCTATTTTTTTATCTGAAAGATTGATGGGTTTATCTACTTTGAATGTAATTTTTTTGAATTGAATTCTGTTTAGTAAATTTTTGGTAGTATCAAGGGCAACAAGATTTCCTTTATTTAAAATTCCAATTCTGTCACTCATTTCTTGTGCTTCAAACAAGTAGTGTGTAGTAAGAATTATAGTAACACCTTCTTTATTTAAACTTTTTACATTTTTCCAAAGATCTTGCCTCAATTGAACATCGACACCTGCTGTTGGTTCATCTAAAACTAAAATCGGTGGCTGATGTACCATCGCTTTTCCAATTAATAATCTTCTTTTCATTCCACCAGAAAGACTTCTAGAGTAACTATTAGCTTGTTTTTCTAAAGAAATCATTTTTAGAATTAAATCTGTAATTCTATCTTTTTTCGGAACACCATATAATCCAGCCTGTAGTTCAAGGAGTTTTTTAGGGCTAAAAAAAGCATCAAGATTTATTTCTTGTGGGACTATACCAATAGATGCTCTAACTTGCCTTGGATTTTTGTCCAAATCAAACCCCCATACATTCACTGTCCCAAATGACTTAATGACTGTTCCTGCTAGGATGTTTATAAAAGTTGTTTTGCCAGCTCCATTAGGCCCAAGAAGTCCAAATATTTCCCCTTGTTTCACCTCTAAGTTTAATTTATTTATTGCTTTAACTTCATTAGATGAATTTTTTGAATATATTTTTGTTAATTCATTTACTGAAACTGCATTTTCTTTATTCATAAATAATTTAAAACAAATACAACACTTATTTAATTTAGGATATTATTAAATTATGAGTTTAATAAAAAAAACCGACAATTTTTATCTTATTGACGGGTCTGGATATATTTTTAGGGCTTATTATGCCTTACCTCCATTATCAAGAAAAAGTGATGGCCTACCAACTGGTGCCGTAAGTGGCTTTTGTAATATGCTTTACAAATTGCTTGAAGACACTAAGGCTGAAGATGGAAAATATAAAGCAACGCATTTTGCGGTTATATTTGATTCAGCTAGAAAAAATTTTAGAAACGAAATTTATGAAGATTACAAGGCAAATAGGACAGAGGCTCCAGAAGATCTAGCTCCACAATTTGATTACATTAGAAAATCTGTAAATGCATTTAATCTTCCCTCTATTGAGATGTTAAATTATGAAGCGGATGATTTAATAGCGACATATACAGAATTAATTCTAAAAAAAGGTGCTAAAGTTACGATTGTTTCTTCTGATAAAGATTTAATGCAATTATTAAAACCTGGTGTCAGAATTTATGATCCAATGAAAAACAAAGAGATCGGGTTGCAAGATGTAAAAAATAAATTCGGTGTTGAGCCAAATAAAGTAATAGATGTACAAGCTTTAGCTGGAGATTCGTCAGATAATATTCCAGGCGTTCCAGGTATTGGGGTTAAAACAGCAGCCGAATTAATAAACAAATACCAAACTCTTGAAAAGCTTTTACAAAAAGCAGAAGAAATTAAACAGAATAAAAGAAGGCAAACTATTATTGAAAATAAAGACAAAGCAATTCTAAGCAAAAAATTAGTGATTTTAAAAAATGATATTAAAGTAAAAGATCAAATAGAAGATTTTATTCTTAAGGAAATTGATAAAGATAAACTTTATACCTTTTTAAGAGAAATGGAATTCAATAGACTTTTAAGCCAAGCAATTTCTTTTTATGGAGAACCTAATAATAAAAAATCAATCAGTGTAGAAAAAAAGGAAAAAATAGATATTTCAAAATACACAACAATAAAAAATATAGAAGATTTGGATTCCTGGATAAAATTAGCTGAAGAGTTTGGAGAGATAGCCGTCGATACCGAAACTGACTCATTAGATCCTAATAAGGCCAATCTAGTCGGAATTTCTCTTTGTACTAAACCTGGTAAAGCTTGCTACATACCTTTTGTTGGCCTTCCAAAAGAAAATACTTTGAACAAAAAAAAAGTTTTAAAAAGACTGAAGCCTTTATTAGAAGATCTTAGCGTCAAAAAAATTGGTCAAAATATAAAGTATGATTACATAGTTCTTTTTCACGAAGGAATAAATCTCAATCCTATTGATGACACAATGTTGATTTCATACACTTTAGACGCAGGTAGTCACAGACATAATATGGATAAATTATCAGAGCTTCATTTGGGACATAAAACAATTTCTTTTAAAGATGTTGTTGGATCAGGAAAAAAACAAATAACCTTTGACCAAGTTGAAATTAGCAAAGCAACTGAATATTCTGCCGAAGATGCTGATGTTACTTATAGAATTTATAAAATTTTAATTACAAGGTTAAAAAAAGAAAATTTATCTAACATTTATGAAATTTTTGAAAAACCACTAATTAAAATTCTTGCAAAAATGGAAATGGAAGGAATTGAAATTGATAGTAATGCTTTAAAAAAGTTATCAAATAGATTTAATCTAATCATAGCAGATCTAGAAAAAAAAATATTCAAAATCACAAAAAAAAGCTTTAATATTGGATCTACAAAACAGCTTGGCGAAATGTTGTATAATGAACTAAAGATCGCAAGTCTTAAAAAAACTAAAAAAGGTAGCTTTGCTACTAGTGCTTCAGTTTTAGAAGATCTAGCATTTAAAGGGCATAATCTTCCAAAATTTGTCCTCGACTGGAGGCAGATTTCTAAATTAAAAAATACTTATACAGACGCTTTACCAAAACATATTAATTCTAAGACAAAGAGAGTTCATACGTCTTTTGTATTAGCCGCCACAACAACAGGAAGGTTAGCTTCCAGCGATCCAAATTTACAAAATATACCTATTAAAAGTGAAGAAGGTAAAGAGATTAGAAAAGCATTTGTGGCAAAAAAAGATCACCAATTAATTTCCGCTGATTATAATCAAATAGAAATGAGAATATTGGCAGACTTAGCTGATGTTAAAGAATTAAAAAAAGCATTTAAAAATAATGAAGATGTTCATTCATTAACAGCCAGCCAAGTTTTTAATTTGGATATTAAAAAAGTAGATCAAGAAAGCAGAAGAAAAGCAAAAGCGATTAATTTTGGAATAATCTATGGAATATCTCAATATGGTTTAGCAAAACAAATTTCTGTTTCAAATCAAGAGGCTGCCAATTTTTTGAATAATTATTTTAAAAAATTTCCTGAAATTAAAGAATATATGAACTCAACAATAAATTTTTGTAGGAAAAATGGATATGTAAACAATATTTTTGGCAGAAAATGCCATATACCATCAATAAATGATAAAAACTTTAATGTAAGAAATTTTCAGGAAAGGGCTGCAATTAATGCTCCAATCCAAGGTTCTGCTGCAGATATTATGAGATTAGCAATGATAAATCTAAGCAAAACATTTGATATAAAAACAGAAATAAAAACAAAAATGTTACTACAAATACACGACGAGCTTATTTTTGAATCTCCAAAAAATGAAATTTCAAAGGCAATACCAATAATAAGATCTGAAATGAGCAAAGCTTCATCGAGTAATTTTCACTCTTTTTCAATTCCACTTTTGGTAGATATTAATTATGGAGAAAATTGGGGTTTAGCACATTAAAAGATTCTTAATCTTGCCCAATTAAGAACAATTTAGTATTTTTACTGTAGTTGATCTTTGAAATAATAAAATGAACAATACAATTGCACTAGTAGACGATGATAGAAATATTCTGACCAGCATTAGTATGGCTTTGGAGCAAGAAGGTTTTAAAGTTCAAACATATATTGATGCAGAAACAGCTTTAGTTGGTATTAGTAGAACCCCACCAGATTTAGCAGTAATTGATATTAAAATGCCAAGAATGGATGGAGAAGAGTTATTTAAAAGATTAAGAAAAAAAATATCAATTCCAATTATTTTTTTAACATCAAAAGATGAAGAAGTAGATGAATTGCTGGGTTTAAAATTAGGCGCAGATGATTTCATAAAAAAATCTGGAGATTTTTCAATAAAGGTTCTTGTTGAAAGAATCAGGGTTCAGTTAAGAAAAAAAGATTTAAGTCACGATGATAATAAAAATGTAATTTCTCATGGAAAACTCAGATTGGATCCATCACAATTAGAATGTGAATGGGATGGAAAATCTTTACCTGATAAATTGACAACAACAGAATTTTTAATTGTTAAAGAGCTAGCAAAAAGACCTGGAATTATTAAAGAACGATCCCAGCTTATGGATATTGCTTATAAAGAAAATACTGAAATTGAGGATAGAACTATAGATAGTCACGTAAAAAGAATTAGGAAAAAATTTAAAAAAATAGACCCAAAATTTGAATCAATAGAAACGAGATATGGAAGCGGTTATAGGTGGAACGTAAGTTAATGTCTGTCTCTTTTTTAAGAACATCATCAATTTTAAAAAAATTTCTTTTTATAAATTTTTTATTTTTTTCTATAATAAGCTTATTCACTTTAATTTATTTATTTAGGATAGAGCCCAGCCTCATAAAAGAAAAATCAATTAATCATATTAAGATTGTCAAAAATACAATAAATCATCTTGATAGGTTAAATATAGATTTTCAAAAACAAGAAATTTCGAAATTTATTTTGTCTGCAAGATTTTTATTTCAAAATATTGATAGAGTTCAGTTTTTTGATCAAAATTTTGAATTAATTGGTGATACAGATACCTTAGATTTAGATCCAAGATTTTTTTCAAGGAATTTTGAAATTACACAATCCGAACTTGGATCTATAGATGAAAAAGAAGCTATAGAAAAAAAAAATTTAAAAAAAAAGAAAGAAAAAAACTATCCTAAGTTTGTTGAAATTTTAAAAAATTATAAAAATTCTAAAAATTACAGAACGTTTCTGACAATTAGCGATGAAACAAATAATAATTTTAATGTGTTAACAGTAAAAAATGTTTTTTTAAATGAAGAAGATGTTGGATATATTTTAATCTCAGAATTTTCAAATGAAATCAAAATAGCTATTAAAGAAAGAAGAAACTTTATTTTAAGAACTATTTTGGTAGTAGTATTGGTAATATTAATTTTCTCATTTGTTTTAAATAGGTACTTTCTTAAACCAATAAAAGGATTAGTAGATTATACAAAAGCGATTAAGGCAAAAGATATAAAAACTAATCTTTTAGAAAAATATTTAAATAGAAAAGATGAGCTTGGTCAATTATCAAAATCATTAAATGAAATGACTCAGAATTTGTATAAAAGAATTAACGTTGCGGAAACTTTTTCTACAGACTTGACTCATGAAATCAGAAACCCTTTGGCATCTTTAAAAAGCGCTTCTGATCTTATAGATTCAACAAAAGATGATGTAAAAAGATCAAAATTAATAAAAATAATTTCACACGATGTGGAAAGAATTGATCGATTGATCACTGACTATTCTCAAATGCTTAAAGACGAAGCTGCTCTATCAAGGGAAAAAATGAAAAAAATTGATCTTGTTTCAGTGGTTAAATCTGTAGTAGAAGATTATAATAATTTATCCAGCACTAATAAAAATATTAAGATTAAACTAAATTCAGGCGTTGAAAATTCAAAAGTTTACATTTTAGGTTTAGAAAATAGAATTGAGCAAGTTTTGGCAAATTTATTTGATAATTCTATTTCATTTGGCTTAAATGGTAGCGAAATTAAAGTTATGATAAATATTGATAAAAATCTTGTAAAATTAATATTGGAAGATGAAGGTCCAGGCTTTAATGAAAAAGATATAGAAAAAATTTTTAATAGATTTTATAGCAATAGACCTGAAAAATTTGGACAACATACAGGTTTAGGTCTAAATATTGTTAAAAATATTGTTGAATTACATGATGGTTATATTGTGGCTTCAAACAAAATTTCAGGAAAAGGTGCAAAAATTGAAATAAGTTTACCCAAATATTCTTAAAAAAAATCAACCTAGTTGATTTTAATTTTTTTAATTGGTAATAAAAACATTCTTATGAAAGAAGATTTTAAAGTAAAAAACATTAAAGAAGCGGATTTTGGAAGAAAAGAAATTTCGATAGCCGAAACAGAAATGCCAGGCCTGATGGCTCTGCGTGAAGAGTACAAAGGCAAAGAACCTCTCAAGGGAGCAAGAATTATAGGTTGCCTACATATGACAATTCAAACAGCAGTTTTAATTGAAACACTAGTTAGTCTAGGAGCTGATGTTAGATGGTCATCATGTAATATTTTTTCTACCCAAGATCATGCGGCCGCAGCTATAGCTAAAGCCGGAATCCCAGTCTATGCTTGGAAAGGTGAAACAGAAAAAGAATATTGGTGGTGTATAAAACAAACTATAGAAGGAAAAAAAGATTGGAAACCAAATATACTTTTAGACGATGGTGGTGATCTAACAGCGTTGATGCATAAAGATTATAAAGATCTTTTGAAATCTGTAAAAGGCGTTTCAGAAGAAACCACTACAGGTGTAAAGGCTTTAAAAAAAATGGAAGCAAATGGATCATTACTTGTACCAGCAATAAATGTAAATGATTCTGTAACGAAATCTAAATTTGATAATTTATATGGATGTAGAGAAAGTTTAGTTGATGGAATTAAAAGGGCAACGGATGTTATGATGTCAGGAAAAACTGCTATCGTAGCAGGATTCGGAGATGTTGGTAAAGGAAGCGCAGCATCATTAAGACAAAGTGGTGCAAGGGTCATGGTAACTGAATCAGATCCTATTTGCGCTTTACAGGCAGCAATGGAAGGATATGAAGTTGTCCTAATGGAAGAAGCAATTGGTAATGCCGATATAGTTGTTACAGCAACCGGCAACAAAGATGTTGTAACCGCAGACCATATGAGATTGATGAAAGATAGGTCAATTTTATGCAACATCGGTCATTTTGATAATGAGATTCAAGTCGATTCATTAAAAAATTATAAATGGACTGAAATAAAACCACAAGTTCATGAAATAGAGTTTCCAAATAAAAAAAGAATACTACTTTTGGCAGAAGGAAGACTGGTAAATCTTGGTTGCGCAACTGGTCACCCAAGCTTTGTAATGAGTGCATCATTTACCAACCAAACTATTGCCCAAATAGAGCTATGGAATAATTCAGAAAAATATGAAAATAAAGTTTATGTTTTACCAAAACATTTAGATGAAAAAGTTGCAATACTTCATTTAAATAAAGTTGGTGCCAAATTAACAAAGCTTTCAAAAGAACAGGCTGATTACATAAGTGTTAATGTGAAAGGGCCATTTAAACCAGATACTTACCGCTACTAAAATGTAGCTAAATGATTTTATCTTCACTTCGAGACACAAAAAAATTAGCTGAAAAAATTGGAAAAAAAATTTCCAAAAATGATACTTTATTATTTTACGGAGAAATTGGCGTTGGCAAAACTACTTTTGTAAGAAATCTAGTTCACTTTATTCAGCAAAAAAATAAAAAAAAAAAAACTGAAGTGTTGAGCCCAACATTCAATATTGTTTATGAATATAAAATAAAAAATAGTACGATAATGCATTATGATTTTTATCGTTTAAAAAATTCTCATGAAATTAATCATTTAGATTTATTTTTAGACAATAATAAAGTTATCAATCTTATCGAATGGCCAGAACTGATTAACAGTAAGCCAAAAAATCGTTTAGAATTATTTTTTAGTTATCTTAAAAATTTAGATAAAAGAGAGGTTAAAATCGAATATTATGGTAAATGGAAAAAATATGATTTTGAAAAAAACTGAACATATTAAAGGAGACGCTTCGCACAGAAAATTTTTTAGAAAATATTACGATAAAAATTTTACTACAATTTTAGTTGAAGCAAAAAAGGAAAAATTTAGCAATTTAGAAAAATACATGGCAATAAACCATTTTTTGTTAAAAAACAAAATAAAAGCACCTAGGTTAATATCAGAAAATTTAAAGAGAAATTTTATTGAAATAGAAGATTTTGGAAACATTTCTTACGATAAAATTATAAAAAAGAAAAATTCTAAAATAGGCACTTATAAAAAATTGGTAAATCTTTTAATCAATATTCAAAAAATTAAAACAAAAAAAAAAATTCTTTTTAAAGGAAAAAAATACTTTCTAAAGATTTATACAATTAAAGAGTTAAATAGGGAGTCAGATCTATTTTTTAATTGGTATTTACCATTAATTTTAAAAAAAAAGAATTCAATTAAATTAAAAAAAATTATTAAAAAAAAACTTAATAATCTTTATAAAAAGATTAAATTAAAAAATAATTTTTTCACACATCGTGATTTTCACGCATCAAATTTAATGAAAGTAAAAAAAAAAATAGGAGTTATAGATACCCAAGATGCATTATTAGGAAATCCTTCCTATGATCTTGTTTCTTTAATAGATGATGTAAGAGTCAAAACTTCTTCAAAGGAAAAAAAACAAATTTTTGACTATTATTTTAAAAAATGTTTTTCTAGTCTTAAAAAAAATAAAGAGAGTTTTATTCATGATTTTAAAATTATTGCTTTACAAAGAAATTTAAAAATCATTGGTATTTTTGCAAGACTTTTTAAAAGAGATAAAAAAGCAAAATATTTAAAACTTATTCCTTATACTTGGAAATTATTAGATTTAAGATTAAGAGACCCCATGTTTTATGATATTAAAAATAAACTAGATAAAAATATTACATTTCAAATGAAACAAAAGATAAAAATTTTATGAAAATAAAAAAAGCAGTCGTGCTATGTGCTGGTTATGGAAAAAGATTAAATCCAATAACTTTATCTATTCCCAAACCTTTAATTAAAATTAATAACAAAACATTGTTAGAAAAAACGATTAGAGTTTTAGAAAAATATGGAATAGAAGAAATTGTCATTAATACCCATTATTTATCAGAGAAAATAGATTCTTTTTTAAAGGAAAATAAATTTAATTTAAAAATATTTATTAAAAAAGAAAAAGAAAAAATTTTGGAAACGGGAGGAGGCGTTATGAATGCTGCTACTTTTTTTAAAAATGAACCTTACTTTGTTTTAAATCCAGATACACTTTGGAATGATGATTATTTAAAAGATTTTGAATTGATGGAAAAAAAATTTTATGAACAAAAATGTAAACATATTTTGCTACTTGTAAATAAAAAAAATAGTTTTGATAAAAATTTTAATGGAGATTTTAATATTAAAGATTTTAAAATTTATAAATTTGATGATAAGGAAAAAAATTATATTTTTATTGGAGCTCAGATAACAAGCAATCTAATATTTAAAAATATAAAGAAAATTGAACCATTTTCTATGAATGAAATTTGGAATGATTTAATTAAAAGCCAAGAATTATTTGGTTTAATTAGTGAAAAAAAATTTTATCATTTAACAAACTTGCACGTTTATAATAATTTAAAAGATTTAGGTTTTAATTTTTAATCATTAAATTTTTAGATCTTTCTTTATCAAGGTAGAAAAATTTATCTGTCTTCAATTTATTATCAAATTTGATTAAGAGAGGATTCCCAGTAGGGATTTCAAAATTTATAATATTTTTTTCCGATATTCCAAAAATATTTTTACATAATGCCCTTAAAGAATTTCCATGAGCAACAATCAAAACATTTTCTTTATTTTTAATTAAAGGATAAATATTCTTTAGGTAAAAAGGTATTACTCTATCAAAAGTATCTTTTAATGACTCTGTGCTAGGTATTTTATTTCTTGGAATTTCTTTATAAGCTTCAATATTTTTTGGATGATAAGGGCTTTTTTCACTTAGTGGTAAGGGAGATATATCCCAGGATCTTCTAAACTGACGAATTTTTTTTTCCCCATGAATTTTTTTCATTTCATCTTTATTTAGCCCAGTTAATTCTCCATAATGTCTTTCATTTAATTGCCAAGCTTTATTTATTTTATTTGGTTTAATATTTATAGTATTTAAAATTAATCCCAAAGTATTAATAGCTCTTTTTTGGTAAGAACAGAAAAAATGATCAAGAGGTATTTTTAATTGTTTTATTAATTCTCCAGATTTGCATGCTTCAAGTTTTCCTTGAGCAGTAAGATCTACATCAACCCAACCTGTAAAACGTTTTTCTAAATTCCAAATGCTTTGACCATGTCTTACGAGAATTAATTGGCTCATTTGATGAAAATAATCTAATTATTGTATAACACAATATAAAAAGTAGTTTTTATGGATAAACTAAATAATTTTTTTCAAAAACTGTTTCACTTAATGGTTTTATTATTAGTTTTACTATATTTGTATCCTGGAAGCATTTTAGGTTTTCTAATTTACGGAGATTTTGGTAAGCAGCCAGATATGATTCCAAATCCAATGGGTACATCAATTAATCATGCTTTGGCATTTTTCTATTTAACAATATTGGGTTTAGCAAGTTATTTAAATGAGAGAAGTTTTAAAAAAATTTTAATTTTTCTTATAGTTTTATCCTTATTTTTAGAATTATCTCATTTATTTATACCTAACAGATCTTTCCAATCTTTAGATCTTTTTGCAAATTTACTTGGAACATTGTTAGCTATTGTTATAATATTTTTATATAAAAAGTTTAAATATGGAAAAATTTGACGAACGAACAAAATCATTTGAAAAAAAATTTGCTCATGATGAAGAGTTAAAATTCAAAGTCGAATCAAGAAGAAATAAATATCTTGGCCAATGGGCATCTCAAAAACTTGGTTATAATGCAGAGGAAGAAAAAGAATATATTCAATCTGTCATAAAAGCAGATTTTCAAGAAGCTGGCGATGAAGATGTTTTTAGAAAAATAAAAGCAGATTTAAAAGATCATAGTATTTCTGATGATGACATTAGAAATAAGATGAAAGAATTTAATGAAAAAGCTAAATCAGATTTTATTTAGTATATTAACTTTTTTTTTATTATCTAATATTGCTTATTCAAAAGAACCATCCGATTCGGGTCATGAATGGCCTTCATATGTTCAAGGAGAAGCAAAAGTTGTCGATGGAGATACTCTCATAATAAACAACATAAGAATTAGGTTATTTGGTATTGATGCACCTGAAAAAAATCAAATTTGTAAAAGTAATTATTATCGTGCTTATAATTGTGGACACGCTTCTACTGAGTTTTTAAAAAGCCTAACAACAAAAAAACTAAATATATATGGAAATCCAATTCCACTAATGAATAAAAGGGTTACCTGTTATTGGAAGGATCTCGATATTTATGGCAGACCCATAGCAATTTGTAGTACCTCAGGAGATGTAGAAGGGTCTCAAATTATTCTTAACTCTTTGATGGTATTTTTTGGACATGCAGTAGCTTATAAAAAATATTCTAAAAAATATGTAGAATTAGAAAATAAAGCAAAAAAAAGAGAGATAGGAATTTGGCAAGGAGAATTTGATATGCCTTGGGATTGGAGAAGAAAATATAAATGATTTATAATAAATGAGTGATTCGTAAAATAAATTATTATTTATTAATTTCATTATTTTTTATAGTTGCTTGTTCATCTGTTCCAAAAAATACAAAAAATAGCTGCGCAATCTTCGAAGAACGTTACTTATGGTACAAACATACTAAAAGTGTTGAAAAAAAATGGGGTGTTCCTATTTATATACAAATGGCTTTTATCAAAAAAGAATCAGACTTTAATTGGTTAGCTAAACCAAAGAGATTAAAGTTATTTAAAATAATTCCTTATAAAAGACCATCAACTTCTTTTGGCTATTCTCAAGCCGTAAAAGGGACTTGGGAACAATATAAAAAAGAAACAAAAAACCCTTTGGCCACTAGAGCAAGATTTAAGGATAGTGTAGATTTTATTGGCTGGTACATGAATAAAACTGAAAAAATTTTAAAAATACCCAAAACTGATGCTTATAGACAATACATTGCATATCATGAAGGTTGGGGAAACTATAAAAACTATAAAAACAATCAGAAGGTTATAATATTTGCAAAAAGGGTTAGAGAACAATCGAACTTATATAAAAAACAATTATTTCAGTGTCAAAATAGATTAAATAAAAATAAATATATTATTTTTTAAGTTCTTTATCTAATTCAATATCTACAGCATCTATTCTTTTCGTATTTTTTGTTAGCAAGACATACATTGTAGGCGTTATATAAAGTGTAAAAAAAGTCGAAATTAACATACCTCCAAGAATAGTTGAACCTACAGCCAATCTTGAGCCTTCCCCAGCCCCAGGTCCAATATTTCCTATTACTAATGGAAACATTGCAATCATTGTGCTTAAGCTTGTCATTACAATTGCTCGAAATCTTCGTCTACAAGATTCAAGAACGGCATTTTTAATATTTTTTCCTTCACGCCTCAACTGGTTTGCCCAATCAACAATTAAAATAGAATTTTTTGTAGATATCCCAATCAAGATTATCAATGCAATTTGTGAAAAGATATTTATCGAACTATTGAATAATAATAAAAAGATAATTCCACCCAAGACACTTAAAGGCACTGTTAACATAATTACGGCTGGGTGAATAAAACTATTAAATGTAGCACACATTACTAAATATGCAGTTAACAATGACAAAATAAAAATAATCAACAGTTCATTGCTTGTTTCTTTCAATTCTTCAGACTTTCCTTTCCATTCTATCATTGCTTTTGGAGTTTTATTTTTAATAGTATCCTCAAGATAAACCAACGCCTCTGCAAGCGTATAGTCACCAATTAGCCTAGCAGAAATAGTCACAGCTCGTTGCCTGTTATATCTTGATAGAATTTTAGCAGAGCCCACTTCTTTGAATTCCACAAGGTTGGCTAGCGATATAAGTTTTCCAGATGTGTTTGATCTTACAAAAATTTTACTTAACGTTTCGCTTTTTTTTCTGTTCTTAATATCAGCTTGTAATATTATAGGATATTCCTTTCCTAATTTATTGTATTTTGTTACTGTTTTACCTGAAAATAAAGTTTCAATTGTTCTACCTATTGTTTGAATAGAAACTCCTAAGTCTTGAGCTTTTTTTGTATTTATTATGAGTTTAATTTCAGGCTTATTCTTTGAATAATCAGATTCTACAGCCGCTAAATTTTTATTTTTTCTTAAATCTTGCATGATTATTTTTTGCCATCTTTCAAGTTCATCATAACTTTTTCCAAGCAAAACTAGTTGCACAGGTTTGTTATAACTGCTTACTCGAATAGATTGTGGCGAAATAGGAAAAGCTAAAGTTTCAGGAACAGTAACTATCTTTCCAATTGCGTTTCTCATTATTTTTTCTGCACTTTTTTTTCTATCATTCCAATGATCCAATAATGCGATGATAATAAAACTATTATAGGATTTGCTTGCTTTACCAAAACCAGGCACTCTCATAATTATTCTCTTATAAGATTCTTCATCTTTTTTTAGCAATGGAATTAATCTTTTTTCAATTTGTTGAGCTTTGTCAGCAGTATATTGAAATGAACTTCCTTCATCAGTTTTACCTATAATTAAATAAACTCCTCTATCTTCTTTAGGCAAGAGTTCTTTAGTTGAAAAAATATATAATCCTCCTGATATTAAAATTGTAGATATTAAAAAAGTAATGATTATTTTTTTTTTATTTATCCAATAATTTAAAGTTTCTGTATAAAATTCAAGAAAAGAATAAAAATATTTTTCGAACTCTTTTACTATTCTGTTTTTTTTGGTGCTTTTCTTCAGAAACTTGCTTCCCAACATAGGTGAAAGAGTTAGAGCAACAAAAGAGGAAATAACTATTGCGAAAGTTAAAGATATAGCAGTTTCTCTAAACAAGGTTCCTGAAATTCCTTCAATAAAAATTAAAGGTAAAAATACTGCAATTAAAATTAAGGTAGTGCTTATGATTGCAAAAGTTATACTTTTTGAACCTAGAGATGCTGCAACTAGAGGATTTTCACCGTTTTCTATACGATGATAGATTGCATCTGTCATTATTACACTGTCATCAGTTATTATTCCAATTGCCAAAATAAAACTTAAAAGAACAAAAATGTTTATTGATAAATCAAACAGCCACAATCCAAGAAAAGAGCTAATTAAGCTAACTGGCAAAGCAACAGCCGGAACAATAACGGCTTTTAGATTTCCTAAAAATAAGTAGATAATTAAAACAACAAGCACAAAAGCTATAATTAGAGTTTTATAGACTTCCCATATAGCGGCATTTATATAGGTTGCTCTGTCGAAAGAAACTTGTAAGTTTAATCCTTCAGGCAAAGTTTGTTTAACTTCATTTATTCTTTTTTTAACTTTTTTTGAGAGCTCAACAGTTGAGGCTCCAGATTTTGCATAGATGCCTATCCCAACAGTATTTTGATTCAAACTTTCTTTTGTTTGAGCTTTGAATAAAGTTTTTTCAGAAACAGGCCCATATTTTATTTCAGCAATATTTTCTAATCTTATAATTGTATTTTTTATTTTTTTTATAGGCAATTTTTTTATTGAGGAAATATTTGTATAAGCTTTTTCTAGATTTATTGTTAAATCAATATTCTCTGCTTCAAGGCTACCAGCAGGAAGACTAATATTTTCTTTCTTTAAAGCTTCTTCAACTTGTTGAATTGTTAGATCATTAGCAGCTAATTTAATTGGGTCAACATACACTCTTATGCTTAATTCACGAAGTCCTCCAACCAAAATTCTTCCAACACCTTTTACATTAGAAAAATTATCAACTAAATATCTTCTTGCATAATCGCCCAGTTCTAAATCAGTCCAAGTGGTTGATGATAATGATAGCCACATAGATGTTGTAAAACCAGCACTCTGTTTTAGAATTTCAGGTGCTTTTGCCTCATCCGGAAGGTTATCAGTAATTCTGTTGACCCTATCTCTAATATCATTAGCAGCCGAATCTAAATCAATGCTTGTTTCAAATTCAATTTTAATAGTGCTTCTTCCATTTTCAGAAGACGAGTCGATATTTTTTATTCCTTCTGCTCCACCAATTACATCCTCTATGATTTCTGTAATTTCACTAGAAATGATTTGTGCAGAAGCACCTTGATAATCAACTTGAATTTGTACTACCGGAGGTTGAAGCCCTGATGGCAATTCTCTTACCGGAAGTTTCCAAAACACAAATAATCCAAATACGACTAAAATTAAAGACATTACAACTGATACCACCGGTCTTCTAATACTAATGTCAGTTAAAAACATTTTAATCTAAAATAGGTTTAATTTTCATATTTGGTTTTACTTTCGTAAGACCTTCTGCAACTATTTTATCTCCCTCAAACAATCCAGAAATAATTTCTAAATTTCCTTGGTTTCTAATTCCAGTTTCTATTTTTTCTTTTTTTATTATGTTATTTTCTAGAACTTTATAAATAAATTTTTTGTTTCCTTCGTATATTATACTTGTATCTGGGACACTTAGAGCATTTACTTCAGCATAGATTATTTCAATTTCCAAAAGAGATCCTGGCAGTAATTGAAATTCCTTATTATCAATAGTTGCTCTTGATAAAATGCTTCGTGTTTGAGCATCTATTCTTGAAGCAACAGATTCAATTTTTCCAAAATATTTTTTATCTTTGTATGCTGAAAATTTTGCCTCTACCTTTAATCCTTTTTTTATTTCAGCGGCATAAATTTCAGGTATCTTTAAATCACAAAAAATAGCCGACGAATCATCCAGTGTAATTATGAATAAATTGTCAGTTCCTAAAGTATTTTCTGATATACCTCTTTTTCCAATTGTTCCATCAAATGGAGCTTGTATATTTTCATTCTGTAATTTAGCAATGATTTCACCTTTTTTTACTTTTTTATCAAAATTTATTTTTTCCAATAGCTCAGATTTCCTTATTCTAAAGGAAGTCGTTTTTTTTGGTATTGCTGTACAGTATGTTTCTATCTTTTTATAAAAGTTTTTATTATTTACTATTTTTACAATTACTCCTGGAGGAGGTCGTTTGCTAAATTTTTTTTCGAAATGAAGACCAATCATTTCACGACCAACTATAATTCCTCCAACAATCAAAAAGAAAATTATTATTATAGAAGTTATTTTTGTTGATCTTTTCATTTATTTTTTTCCCCATTCTGCAAACGAACCATCATAAATCACAGCATTTTTATCACTTATCAAAGAATATGCTAGACCTAAAACACATGCCGTTATTCCAGAACCACAAGAAAAAACAGCAGGTTTAAAATAATCAACATTATTTTCATTAAAAATTTTAATTAATTCAGATTTTGTTTTAAAAGCATTTGTTTTAGGGTCTATACAATTTTGGAAAGGAATATTTTTTGATCCTGGTATTTTTCCTTTTATGAGGCCTGGACGAGGTTCTTCAGTTTTGCCTTCGAAACGATCACGACTTCTTCCATCAACCAATGTAAATAAATTATTTTTAATATTATCTTCAATTTGTTTTTTATTTTTAATCCAACTAAAATTTTCATTCACTTTATATTTATTTTTTTGATTTATTTTTTCTATATAGCTGAATTTTCCAATATCTTTATTTATTTTATTACTAGTGGGTCTATTTTCTTTTAACCATTTTTTCATACCACCATTTAAAATTGAAACTTTTTGATGCCCAAAATATCTAAGAGAAAACCACAATCTGCACGCACTATAAACATCGCTAAAATCATAAATTACAATATGATCGTTATTTTGGATTCCAAAAGACCATAACATTCGAGTCCAATAATCAGAATTTGGCAACATATGTGGAAAAGGTGAATCTTTGTCGCTGTGTTCATCAAGATCCCAAAACATTGCTTCAGGAATATGTTTATTTAAATATTCCTTATAACCATCTCTATTTGAACTAGGCATATGCAAACTAGCATCAAATATTTTAACTCTGCTTAAATTATTATTAAGCCATTTGGTTTCGACTAAATTCATTTTCTAGTTTTTTTTTGGAAATATTTTTGATGATATTCTTCTGCTTTGCAATAATTTTTTTGTTCAGAAATATTTGTTGTGATTTTTCCGTTATATTTTTTATTAAAGATTGATTTAACTTCTTCTGCAATTTTTTTTTGTTTATCATTAAAAAAGAAAATTTCACTTCTATATTGTGTTCCAACATCTGGTCCTTGTCTATTAAGTGTGGTGGGATCATGCATTTCAAAAAATTTTTTTAATAGATTTTTGTATGTTAATACTTTTTCATCAAATTCTATTTTTACAACTTCCGCATGATTTGTTGATCCACCGCAGACTGTTTCATAGGTGGTTTGGTTTGTTTTTCCTCCGCAGTAACCAACTTCTGTATTTGTTACTCCATTTAATTTAGAAAATTTTTCTTCTGGACCCCAAAAACATCCTAACGCTAATATTGCTATTTCCATTGATTATTATTTTAAATTATCTAAAAGTTATTCTTATGTTGTCTAAAAATCAATTGGGCTTTTTGTACATGTTTCTGTCTGTTTGTGCATTTTCAATTATGGATCTAATTGTTAAATGGTCAGAACACTATCCATTAGGAGAAGTATTGTTTTTTAGAGGCTTTTTTGGAGTATTATTTTATTTTTTTATAATTCCTAAAGAAAGACTTAAAGATTTCTATTATACAAAAAGAGCTGGCTTACATTTTTTAAGATGCGTGTTTGGATTGATAGCTCTTTTAGCAATTTTTATTGCATTAAGAAATTTACCATTAGCTACTGTTGTAAGTATTTCATTTGCTGCACCAATTTTTACTACAATTTTTTCAATTTTTTTTTTAAGTGAGAAAGTTGGCTTTTTTAGATGGTTGGCAGTATTCGTAGGTTTTATTGGAATCGTTATTATAACTGAGCCGGGCTTTAGCTCTTTAAACATTTATTATGTTTATCCTATTATTTTTTGTTTAGGGTTATCTTACGTAGCTATAGCAATCAGACAATTATCAACAACCGAACCAGTATGGTTAATATCTCTTAATTTTTCAGCCGCAATAACATTTGTTAGCATATTCACAATACCTTTCGGCTGGATTATGCCAAATACAAAAGACTTAATTTTATTATCTTTTATAGGAGTTTTTGGTGGAGTTGCAAATTTGTGGTTGAGCCAATCATATAAATTTTCAGAGGTATCATTAGTAACACCTTTAAAATATTTAGCCCTAGTTTTTGCAATAATTTTTGGATTTTTTATATGGGGTGAAGTCCCAACATTTAAAACTTTAACAGGTGCATTGTTGGTTATTATTTCGTCTGTGATTATTTTTAGAAGAGAGATTATTTTAAAAAAACAAGTTTCTATACCTAGGCATGATTAAAGCTCCCAATTACTGGAATAGAGCAAAAAGAATATTATCTAAAAGAGATCCAGTAATAAGAAAAATCATAAAAAAATATAAAAAAGGTTTTTTAATAACTAGAAGTAAACCTTTTTATTCTCTATGCAGAACCGTGGTTTCACAGCAAATATCAGTTGCTAGCGCTGACTCAATTTGGTCTAAATTTTCAAAAAAATGTAAAGGAAATATTAAGCCTAAGGTAGTATTAAAAACATCTTCGCGAAACCTTAAAAGCGCCGGCTTGTCACGTCAAAAAATTAGTTATCTGAAAATTATTGCGAGAGCTTTTGAAAATAAATCTTTTAATGTTAGAAAATTAAAAAATATGGATGATGCTAAAGCCATCGAATATATCACAAAATTAAAAGGACTAGGTGTTTGGAGCGCAGAAATGTTTTTAATGTTTAATTTAAATAGACCAAATATATTTCCTGTTAAGGATATAGGTTTATTGAGAGCAATATCTAATAATTATAAGAAAAAATATTTACCGCCAAAAATTTTTGTTAAAAAACTTCAAAAAAAGTTTTCACCTTATTGTTCTGTTGCTACTTGGTACTTATGGAGATCAATTGATAATGAGCTAATTCAGTATTAATAGCCTTCGATAATAATAGCATTGAAATCGGCCTTACCATCTCTGAATGATCTTGCTTCTTGATATTCTTTGGAGTTGTAACAATCATTAGCAATCTTAGTACTTGGAAATTCAACAATCACATTTCTTGCATATTTATGTTTACCTTCTATTATTTTAAATTTACCAGCTCGTACTAAAAATTTACCACCAAATTTTTCAATAGCTAGTCCGGCTCTTTTTGCGTATTCTTTATAAGAATCTAGATCATCTACATTTACTCTTGCTATCCAATAACCTTTCATAAATTTATTCTAACCATATTTTATATTTTTCTTTATTATTTTTAATATAACTTGGAAGTTCAGCGAATTCTACTTTTGTTAGATGTTGACCTTTATTAAATTTAGATCCCCTCATATCTACTTTTAAATCATAGATACTTTTTTTTTGTTTAATCATTTCTTCAATTTTATTAACTCCAAAAGGATTTTCATCGTATTCTAAATGATGCAAATAGGATTTAAGTTTATTTTCAATGTCTTTTGGATCTTTCAAGTAGGAAAAATGCCATCCCCCATCTTCAACAAAAGTAATATCATTATATTTGTTTTTTGAAAAAAAAATATCTAAACGCCAAAATGGATATTTTTTATCTTTAATATTTCTTAACCATTGAGGAGATACTAAATCTTTCATTTTACAGGCTTTTGTTCCAACCCAATTTATGCTTTTTGAACATAGGTTAAATTTGTAATAAAACATTTTTTGTTGAAAAAAAATTATTTTACTTTTTATGTTTTTAAAGTTTGTGTTTTCTAATTTTGGTATTTCATCTAAATCAGATATTAAGATTAGATCTTCAGGAGAAGCATCATCGAGACCATTTTCAATGAAGTTTCTTTGATGATTTTCTCTTTTAGCTGCATTTAAAATATATTTTCTAGACACATGATATTTGGTGTCATTTTCAAAAACTGTCTCTATTCCCTTTGGCTCATCTTCAACCACCAAATATTTTATTTTATCTCTGAATTCTTTAAAATTTTCAATGTTAAATTTGAGATCTTTTTTTCTTCCACTATGAGTAAATCGACTTTCTACAATCACAAATTGATCTACAAACTCATTAAGATAATTAAAACGAAGATCTAGAACCACATCTTCGTCAAAATACATAAAGCAATCAAAAACTTTCATACTTTTATTTAACTCATTACTCTTGAATTATACATAAAAAAATAGATATTATGATCTAGTTAATTTCATAATATGGTAAAAAAATTAATAATTGATTGGGATACTTACAATGAAGCAATAGATAAGCTTGCTGTCCAAATTAGTGATAGCGGTTTTAAACCCAGTTTTATTATTTGTATTGCAAGAGGAGGTTTAAGAGTTGGAGATATACTAAGCAGAATCTTTAATGTAAAATGTGGTTATTTGGGTGTAGAAAGTTATTCCGCTTTAGAATCAGGAAAAATTTCTGATCAACAAAATGAACTTACATTTGCAAGAGATCTTTCCACAACCTCACATAACTATGGAAAGAATATTTTAGTTACTGACGATTTAATTGATACAGGTGTCACTTTAGAAAAAACTTTGAGTTGGTTAAATGAATATCCTGATTTTTCGAAAAAAAATATTAATTTTAAATCAGCGGTTCTTTATAAAAAAGCAAAATCAAAATTCAATGCTGATTATACAGTTTTTAAACTAAACGATAATCCTTGGTTGGTTTTTCCATACGAATTGAGAGAATTAGTTTCAATTTCTGAATTGAAAGAACAACTGTCAAAAAAAAAGGGCTAGAATAAATCCAGCCCTTTAATTCTAATTAAACAGTTTAAACTAACCTACCCAAAAGCTAATCACACTTAGTATTGCAATTACCCAAATCGCAGGGCTAGTTTTATTAAATTTTCCTGTGCATATTTTAATAGCAGCATAAGAAACAAATGCCAAAGCAATTCCATGAGATATGCTATAGGTAAAAGGCATAGACACCATAGCTAAAACAGCCGGAGCCGACTCTGAAATATCATCCCATTCAATATCCGCTATGTTACGAACGAATAAAGTTGCAATGTAAACCAATGCAGCACCATCAATTTGTTTCGGTAGACTTGTTGCTAAAGGAGAAAAAAATAAACAAAACAAGAATAACACTCCTATCACAAGAGAAGTCATTCCTGTTCTTCCTCCAGCTTTAACTCCAGCAGCAGATTCTACGTATGCCGTTACTGTTGATGTTCCCATTAGTGCACCAGCAACAGTTGATGTACTATCTGTCAACATTGCCTTATCAATGTCTACAATTTTTCCATCACGTCCTATTTTTTTAGCAACGTTAGCAACACCCGTTAGAGTTGCTGCAGTGTCAAAGAAATCTATAAAAAATAGGGTAAAAATAACTGTTACCATTGAAGCAGAAAGTGCAGCGCCTAAGTCAAAATCCAAAAGATGAGTCATTGGTGGTGGGGCTGAGACCACACCATTAAATTTTCCTAAACCAAAAACCCAAGCGATAACACTAAATGCAATTATAGCAATTATTATATTTCCTTTGATTTTCATTTTTTCCATGACAATCATTGAAATAAAAGCTCCAGCACCTAACAAAAGTAATGGGTCAGAAAGATTTCCTAGTTTAACTATTGTAGGACTTCCAGATGGGATCTGTAACCCCATTATATTAAATCCAATTACTGCTAAGAATAAACCTATGCCAGCACCAATTCCAAGTTTTAAACTTTTTGGAATTGAGTTAATTAACCATGCTCGAATTGGTGTTAATGATATTATCAAAAAGACCACCCCAGCAACTAAAACAGCACCCAAGGCTTCTGCTGGAGAGTATTTCATTCCCAAACAAACTCCGTAGGCAACAAATGCATTTATCCCCATTCCGGGTGCTAAACCTATTGGCCAAGTTTTTGCATAAAATGCAGCAATAAAACATGCCAAAGCAGTTGCAAGTGCTGTGGCAGTGAAAACTCCACCAAAATCGAATCCTCCATCTGAGAGTATTAATGGATTTAAGAACATTATATACGCCATGGTCAAAAAAGTTGACACACCAGCGATTACTTCTGTTCTAAAATCTGTACGATGTTTTTTATAATTAAAATATTTATCTAACATAACAACCTCCTTCATGATGATTATTCGATTCGTTTACTAAAATCTTCATGAAATTGAATTATTTTAGATTAGATTCAACTTAAAAGTTTATACTTAATATAAATTTTAAATGATATTCTAAGTTAAGTTGAAAAAATGAAAAAAATATTCTTAATTCTAATTGCCAGTTTGTTTCTATGTAGTTCTTGCAAAACCATTGATCAAAAAACAGAGGAAATAGTAAAAAAAGAAAATGAAAAATTAAGTAAATTTATTGGACAACCAGAAACAGAATTAAAAATTGTAATGGGGAAACCAGATTCAGAAACTAAAGATTCTAAAGGGAGCAAAATACTAATTTATAAAAGTAAAAAATATAACATTCTTTGCGAAAGAAAGTTTGAGATAAATGAAGGAAATATGGTGGTTGGTTTTACAAGCAAGGGGTGTTTTTAAAAAATATCAGCTAATTAATTTTTTCCGCAATCTTTAAAGCAAAAGAATAATCTATTGCAACTTCTTCTATTGCACTATCTCTTCCAGACTTTCCTCCATGGCCGGCATTCATTTCTGTTTTTAAAAGCAATAAATTTTTATCAGTTTTATAGCTTCTTAATTTTGCTGTAAATTTTGCTGGCTCATCAAACAAAACCCGATTGTCAGACAAACTTGTTGTTATGAAAATATGTGGATAATCTTGTTTTTTTATATTGTGGTATGGAGAGTAAGAAAAAATATAATCAAAATGATCCTTATTTTCTTTTGCGTTACCAAATTCTAAGAATTCTCCAACAGTTAAAGGCAATGAATGGTCCAAGTTTGTTGTTAAAGAATCTACAAAAGGAACAGCCATAATAATTCCAAGAAACAATCTGGGAACCTGATTAACTACAGCACCCATTAATAATCCACCAGCACTTCCGCCCATGCCGATAATTTTTCCTTCACTAGTATAGTTTTTTTGAATTAGGAATTTTGCAACAGAAATATAGTCTTCAAATGTATTTTTTTTGTTTAACATTTTTCCTTCTTTCCACCAACGCATTCCACGTTCAAGTCCGCCACGGATATGTGTGGTAACCCAAATGATATCTCTATCAACGAGGCTTAACCGAGTGCTTGAAAAACCTGGACTCATTGAAGAACCATATGATCCATAACCATATAATAGTACATTTGCACTACCATCTGTTTTAGTTTTTTTATGACGTGTTATTGTTATTGGGATTTTTTGTCCATCATGAGAGTCACACTCCAACCTTTCAACAATATAGTTTTCTGAATTATGACCAGAAGGAATTATTTCTTCTTTAACTAATTTTTTTTCTTTCGTCTTAAGATTAAATAAATAAGTTCTATGAGGAGTCCTAGGGGAATTATAGGATAAATAAATTAGGTCAGTATTTCTATCTCTTTGAGTAATTGAGAAACCAGGAGAATAGACTTTTTCATCACAAAATATTAATTCATTCTCCTCGTTTGTTTTTAAATTTCTTATAAAAAGTTTTGGCAAAGCATCTCTCATTTCAGATCTTACCATCCAATTGTTTAGCATTGTGAAACCACCAATCAAAACATCCTTTTTGGCAGGAATAAAATCTTTCCATTGAAATAATTCAGTATTTTTACATCTGCAAATTTTAAAATCTTCAGCATCTTTGTTGGTATGCAAATAAAAATGATTTTCCCAAGAGTTCACTGAATAAATAACAGAACTTTCTCTTTTTTGAATTATTTTTGGATTAGGAATTTTTTCATCTGATTTAAAATAATATAATTCGGAAGATGCATGATCAGTACTAGAAATTATGAAATATTTTTCATCAGAAGTTAAGCCTATACTAACTGTAAATTTTTCATCTTTTTCATCAAATATAATTTTGTCATCATTAACAGAAGTTCCAATTTTATGTCGTAAAATTTTTCTTGGCCTATGATTTGAATCTAGTTTGGAATAAAAAATATATTCATCATCCAAGCTAAATGAAATACTTCCAGAGGTTTCTTCTATTTTTTCAGTTACAAGTTTTTCATCAGAAATTCTTCTTACGTAGATAGTGTAATATTCTGAACCTTTTACATCCAGAGAATATCCTAATAGTTTATCATTAAAGCTGACCTCTAAATTACCCAAGCCAAAATACTCAGTTCCAATTTTATTTTTTTCTTTGTCACCATTCCAAATTTCTTCTATCTCAGACGAACCTATTTTTTTTCTAAGTTTAATGAAGTAATCATTATCCTTCGTAGTTTTTGTCCAATATTCATAGATTTTGTCTTTAAAAGGAAGACTTTCATCATCAAGCTTAATCCTTCCTTTAATTTCATCAAATAGTTTTTTTTGAATATCTTTTGTATTTTTTAAATGATGTTCTGTATAGACATTTTCTTCTTCTAAATATTTTCTGACTTCGGAGTCAAGTTTTGAGCTATCTTTTAGGACTTCAAGTATATTCTTTTGATGAATCCAGCTATAGTTATCTTCCCAAGAGATATTATGACATTTTTTTACTTCAGGTTTTTTTCTAAGTTGTGGTATTTTCATAAAAAGAAATTTTAATATATGAATATTTTAATTTATTCACTAATTATTTTTGTTCTAGTTTATATAGTTTTAAAATTTTTAGCTAATATCAGCACAAAAAAACTATCTAGAATTGTAAGATCAACCATTGCTATCTTTTCTTTATTGTTAGCTTCATTGCTTGCATTTGGGGGAAAGATTTTATTGTCTCTGCCTTTGATTCTCATATCTCTTGGGATTATTAAATTAAAGGGCTTAACTCTTTTTCAGTTATTTAATCTTTATAGATTAATACGAGTTCTTCAAAACAGTGGTCGTTTTTCTTTTAATAATTCTACCCAAGCTCAATCATCAACGACGATGTCATTAAATGAAGCGTATAAAATTTTAAATTTAGATCCTAATAAAAAATACACAAAAGAAGAAATTAAGAAAGCTCACTTAAAGTTAATGAAGAAACTTCACCCAGATGTGTCACCTGAGACAGCAAAACTAAGTGAAATAGTGAATAATGCAAGAGATACTATTTTAAAAGAGCCAAATAATTTAATGTAAAGGGTGTTTGTTTTGAGTTTTTTTTTGTTCTCTTTCTAATAAATTGGTTAAAGCATCAACCATCATATCGCTAGCCTTAAAAATTTCTGTTTGTTTAAATTCATGAACTTCATTTTTTTCAGGATTTGATTTATTTTCGATTATTACATTTCCATCAGGCGAATCATCTTTAATATAAATAAGCAATAACCAATCTTGATCATCAGATTCATCAAACTTTATAAAAATTTCAGATGTTTCAAATCTTTTGTCAATACAGCGTAGTATTGAAAGATGGCGAGGAATGTACTTTTTATTTAATTGAAAACAAAGTGAATTTGATGATCTATAAAAACTTTCCAAACAATTTTCAATTTTTTGGCGTTGTAGCGTATATTGTTTTTCTTTTTCTAGTAAAGTTTCTCTATCATCTCCTTCTTGAATGTTAACACCTAAGGCTTGAACTCTTTCTCTTATTTTTTGATCTCTAATTCCTTTGTATTTTTCTTTTAATTTTTCAATTCTTATTTGAAGGCCAGCATAATCTTCTCTTTGTTCTTTGAGTGCTAATTTTGATAAATGTTCTAATTCTTTTTCTTCACGTTTTTTAAATTTTTCTATTTGTTTTTCTAATTTTAGCTCTATTAAAAATTTTTGTCTTCTTTCAGCTTGCTCTTTTCTAATTTCAGCTTGTTCTTTTCTTAAAAAGATTTTTATGTCTTTATTTCTTTCTTTAGCAATTCTTATTTCTTCTCTTAATTCTTTTTCTTTAAGATGTACCCTAAGTTGTTCTTGGATTTTAATTTGTTT
>CACKTW010000011.1 GCA_902603215.1 uncultured Pelagibacteraceae bacterium | reverse complement strand
GTGTGGTTTTTACAAGAAATCCTTCCAACGGAGACAAATCAATTTTTGGAGAATATTTAATTAATGCGCAAGGTGAAGATGTGGTTGCAGGAACGAGAACTCCTCAATACATAACTAAAAAATCAAGACTAAACGCAGGTGCGAAAGAACTTTCAATGGAAGAATCGATGCCAAAAGTTTTTTTAGAATTAAAAAAAATATTACAAAAGCTTGAGAAAAATTACAGAGACATGCAGGATGTGGAATTTACAGTTGAAAATAAAAAACTTTGGATGCTTCAAACTCGATCAGGAAAAAGAACAGCAAAATCTGCTCTGAAGATTGCAGTTGATATGGTAAAGGAAAAATTAATATCAAAAAAAGAAGCCGTACTTCGTGTTGATCCTAATTCCTTAGATTCACTATTACATCCAACTTTAGACGAAAAAGCAGAAAAGAAAATTATAGCATCCGGCCTACCTGCTTCACCAGGAGCAGCAAGTGGCAAAGTTGTTTTTTCAGCAGACGAATCTGAAAGATTACATGGAATGATGCAAGATACTATTTTGGTAAGAATAGAAACTTCACCAGAGGACATTCATGGAATGCATGCAGCAAAGGGAATTCTAACATCTAGAGGCGGAATGACTAGTCATGCAGCGGTAGTCGCAAGAGGTATGGGAAGACCTTGTGTTTCAGGTTCCACTGAAATTGATATCGATTACAAAAACAAATTATTCAAAGCTAACAACAATATAGTTAAGGAAGGTGAAATTATAACTATAGATGGGGCTAGTGGAAAAGTAATTTTAGGCGAGGTGCCAACTGTTAAACCTGAAATTTCAGGAGATTTTTCAAAAATTATGGGTTGGGCTGACAAATTAAGAAAATTAAAAATAAGAACCAACGCAGAAACAATTTTAGACACCAAAGCAGCAAGAGAGTTTGGCGCAGAAGGAATTGGATTATGTAGAACTGAACATATGTTTTTTGATGAAGAAAGAATTTTATCAGTGAGAGAAATGATACTTTCTAAAACTTTAGAAGACAGAAACAAAGCTTTAAAAAAACTACTTCCTTATCAAATCAATGACTTTAAAGAAATATTTAAGATTATGAATGGATTACCAGTTACTGTTAGGTTGTTAGATCCACCATTACATGAATTTTTACCAAAAAATGAAAAAGAAATTAGAGAAGTAGCAAATTCATTAAATTTATCTGAAAGTGAAATTAGTTCTAGAATTGGTGAGCTTCACGAACATAACCCAATGCTTGGGCACAGAGGTTGTAGACTAGGAATTTCTTATCCCGAAATTTACGAAATGCAATGTACAGCTATTTTTGAAGCTTTGGTTGAATGTAAAAAACAAAAAATAAAATCTATTATTCCAGAAATAATGATACCACTAATTTCATCTGAATCAGAAATTAAAATTATGAGAGAATTAGTTATAAGAATTGCTAATAAAGTTCAAAAAGAAAAAAATATTAAACTAAATTACCTAGTAGGAACAATGATTGAGCTGCCACGTGCAGCAATTAGGGCAAAAGATATTGCAAAGCATGCAGATTTTTTCAGCTTTGGAACTAATGATTTAACACAAACTACATTTGGAATTAGCAGAGACGATTCTGGAAAATTTTTAAATGATTATATAGAAAATAAAATTTTTGAAATTGATCCATTTATTTCAATTGATAAAGGTGTAGGCGAGCTAGTTGAATTAGCTACCGAAAAAGGAAGAAAACAAAATAAAAAATTGAAACTAGGAATTTGCGGAGAACATGGCGGAGATCCAAAGAGTATTCATTTTTGTTCAAGAATTGGTCTTAATTATGTTTCATGTTCACCTTTTAGAGTTCCAGTGGCAAGATTAGCTGCAGCACAAGCAGCTTTGCTTAAAGACTAGATTTCCAATTTAAAATTAACGGCTGGAGCACTGTGAGTAATTTGTCCAATAGAGATTCTTGCAACTCCAGTTGCGGCAATTCTTCTCACATTTTTAAGATTAACTCCGCCTGATGCTTCTGTTTCGTAAAGTTTATTCGATAACTTAATTCCTTTTCTAAGATTTTTTTCACTCATATTGTCAAACAATATTCTATTGAATCTTAAACCTAAAATCTTTTTAAGTTGATTTAAATTATCTACCTCGACTGTAATTTTTTTTCCTTTTCTATTTTTTATAGCCTTTTTAACTAATTTTTGAATATTTCCATCCACAGCGATATGATTATCTTTTATTAAAATTTCATCACTTAAGTTGAATCTGTGATTAATTCCTCCTCCCAACTTAACTCCATACTTTTGTATTGATCTTAAATTTGGTGCTGTTTTTCTTGTACAGCAAATCTTGCAGTTTTTACCTTTAACTCTGTCTACAAACTTTCTCGTTTTTGTTGCTACCCCAGAAATTAAGCTTAAAAAATTAAGAGCTACTCGTTCACTTTTTAAAATTGCTTTAGCTTTTCCATTTATTATTGCCACAACCTTACCTTTATTTATTTTTTTTCCATCTTTAGTTTTCGTTTTAAAACTAATTTTTTTATCTGAATATTTAAAAGCTTCTTTTGCAAAACTTAGTCCACCAATTATACAATTTTCATTTGAAATAATTTTTGCTTTTATTTTATTATTATTTTTTATGAGTTGAGTAGTAATATCCCCAGAAGGTTTTAAATCTTCTGACATTGCTTGTTTAAGAATTTTTTTTATTATCACGTTTTAATGACTACGACCTACAGCAACCATGCGTTCCACGGCTTTTTGAGCTTTTTTGATAATTATTTCAGGTATAAGAATTTCATTAGTTTCTTTTTCAAGACATTCTAATATTTTTTGTAAGCTAATTCTTTTCATATGAGGACATAAATTGCATGGTCTAATGAAACGAACATTTGGATTATCGACTTGAACATTATCGCTCATCGAACATTCAGTAACCAACATTACTTTTTTTGGCTGATTTTTTTTAACATAATTACTCATTCCTGAAGTAGAGCCAGTAAAATCTGAGGCAGCAATAACTTCTGGAGGACATTCTGGATGTGTAAGAACTTTAATTCCAGGATTTTGTTTTTTTATATCTTTAATTTCTTGTGCACTAAATTTTTCATGCACAATGCAAGTTCCCACCCAAGATATAATTTGTACTTTTGTTTTTGTTTGTACATATTTTGCCATGTACTGATCTGGCAAAAATATAACTTTATCTGTTCCTAGAGACTCAACTACTCTAACGGCATTTGCTGATGTACAACAAATATCAGATTCAGCCTTAACTTCTGCAGAAGTATTTACATAAGTTACAACAGGTACTCCGGGATATTTTTCCTTAAGCATTCTTACATCTTTTCCAGTAATTGATGATGCCAAAGAACACCCAGCTCCCATATCAGGCAATAAAACTTTTTTATTTGGATTCATTAGTTTTGCAGTTTCTGCCATAAAATGAACTCCACACAAAATAATAATATCAGCATTAGTTTTTTCTGCTTCAACAGCGAGTGCCAAAGAGTCAGCCGCTATGTCAGCTACAGCGTGAAAAATTTCTGGTGTTTGGTAGTTATGTGCTAACACAACAGCATTTTTTTGTTTTTTAAGTATATTAATTTTATGAATTAGTGGAGCGTGAAAGGCCCACTCAATTTCAGGAATAACTTTAGAAACTTTTTGATAAATTGGATCAGTTTCTTTTTTTATTTGTTCATTTATTTCCATATTTAAAATTTACCAACTTGAACATAGGTTGTCATTAATTTATTCTGACGCAGGAAGGCGGCTATGCTGGAATTGGTAGACAGGCTTGGTTGAGGGCCAAGTGGGGTTTCCCAGTGAGAGTTCGAGTCTCTCTAGCCGCACCAAAAAGATTGTTAATCAACGATTTTTTTTTTAAAAAACTCATATTTTTGTGATCAACTGTGATCATAGTGTGATCAGAAATTTTTGTGTATAATTTGTGTATGAAAAAGCTTTTAGGGATCTTGGTTTTGGGTTTGTTGTGGTCTAATACTTCTTTTGCTAACAACGTTAAGCCAAATAATTTTGATGCTTTTGTCTGGTTAGATGGAAAAAAATTAAAAATTCAAAAAGGTAGAGATATTGAAAATCCAGAAAATAAAATCATAATTATCTACAATCATGGTGGTTGGGGCTGGGAAAAAGGTTGGGGTCCAGGTTGGCATCCTAGTTTAACAAAATTAATGGTACCTAATCTTTCTAAAAAAAAGATTAAAGGAAAAGAAACTGTCCTTTGGATGAATGGAAGTTTAATTGACATAAAAAATGATCCTTTTAAAGGGAAAAATGTTGGAATTGGTTGTGGATGGAAACTTAGAGGAGCTTGGCACCCTGCGTGGCACGAATGTGTTATAAATAACTTTCCTACTTATTTAAGAGAAAAAAGAACAAAAGAAATTATTGATTATTTTGCGAGCAAAGGTACACCTAGAAACCAAATATTTTTATCAGGACATTCATGTGGTGGGTGGAACTCCTTAAGACTGAAAGGAAAATATCCAGATGCATTTAACAGTGCGATTGCTTATATGCCTAATTGTTGGGACAGAAAAACAAATACACCTGTTAGAAAAATGTTAGTTGATGAAATGAAAACTTTTAAAAAACTTGATTCAATTATTTTTTCAAGTCCTGTTGATGGTGGTGAAGATTGGAAAGGGAGTTACCAAGATTTAAAATGGATAGGAGATATACCGGGCGCCACTATGATTGAATTACCTGGCCACAATACAAAGAAAGGTAGAGAAATCTCTGTAAATGGAAAACAGTGTAGCAATTTGCAAAGAATGCATGGAGGATGGGAAGAAGTATGGCCTGAGGGCAAAGAAAAACTTACAAAATCCTCACAATTTATAGCGGTTGATAAAAAAGAAAAGAAAGAAATGAAAAAAAAAGCGAAAGGTCATGATATTCTATTTCGTTCTTGTTTTAATAGTTACTATCCTCAAATTTTAGATTTTATTGCTTCAAAAGTTAAATGAAAAAAATTTTAGAGGTTAAGCCATTCAAGATTAACAATATTTATTTTAGCTTTTTTAGAAGTTAAATCTTTATCTAAAAATTCATTAATATTTGGATTATTTAATTTAATTATTCCAAATGGAAACGGTTTATCAATTAACACTTTTCCCACTTCACTACTGTTAAATTTGATCACATCTCCTTCGTCAATATTTCCTTCTTTTACTTTTAAGGGCATCAGCCTTCTTCTCAGCTTATTTCTAAGTCTAATTCTTGATGTGTTTTCTTGTCCTACAAAACATCCTTTTTTGAAATCAATAGCATTGAGTTCTTCAAAATTGCACTCAATCCCAAATATTTTATCTTTTAGTTTTGAATTATTGATTTGAGGAATTCCTAATTCATAACTTTTTTCATAATAAATTTTTTTATCAACTATTTTTAAATCTAGTTTTTTTAAAGACAAATGAAGTTTTTCTAAATTTGATATTAATCTTGCGCCTAATTTTTTATTTCTAGGGTCCAACAAAATAGAGTCTTCTTCATTTTTATCTAAACTTAAATATTTATCGAAAGAAATTGTTGCTACAACAAATTCGTTGCTTAAATTTAGTATTTCAATTTTAGATCTTAATTTATATAAATTTAAAGTTTTAATTAAGTTTTCTAACTCATTCTTTTCACAATCTATTAAATAACCTTTTTTATGTTTTACTAAAATAAAATCAAACAAATATTTACCTTGAGGAGTTAAAATAGAACTGTAAATAGATGTGTTTTCAGAAATAAAATCTAAATTATTGGTAACTATATTTTGTAAAAATTCTTTGGTATCGGGACCATTTATGTAAATAACCCCTCTATCTTCTAATATGCACGATTCATTTATTTTCATAATTGCTTATTATTACTTTATAATATAATTACTAATTACTAAATGTCACAAACTATTGATTTATTAATTAAAAATGGATCATGTTTCATTGATGGAAAGCTCCAAAAAACTGATTTAGGGATTACAAACTCAAAGATTCAAGAAATCGGTGACTTAAAAAACACCAAAGCAGAAAAGGAAATTGATGCAAAAGAGTTGGTCGTTTTACCTGGCGTTATAGATACTCAAGTGCATTTTAGGGAACCCGGCTCTACAGATGTAGAAGATTTAGAATCTGGAAGCAAAGCTGCTGTTTTAGGTGGTGTCACTTCTGTTTTTGAAATGCCAAATACTAATCCACCAACATCTAATCATGCTGAATTTAATAAGAAGCTAAACTTAGCCAAAAATAGAATGTTTTCTAATTATGCTTTTTATTTTGGTGCAACGCCACAAAACATGGATGATTTAAAAAAGGTAGATAAACTTGATGGATGTTGTGGAGTAAAATTATTTGCAGGTTCTTCCACAGGAAATCTTTTAGTTAAAGATGAAAAAGATATTGAAAAAGTTATATCAAACAGTTCCAAAATTGTTTCTATTCATTCAGAGGATGAAGATATCTTAAATCTTAGAAAAAAATTTATAAAAAAAGGGGATGTTAGTTCTCATCCTATTTGGAGAAATGAAGAATGCGCAATGTCTTCAACTAGAAGAGTCGTTAAAATTGCTGAACGTTATAATAAAAAAATTCATGTTTTGCATGTGACCACAAAAGAAGAAGTGGAATTTTTATCTAGATACAAAGGTAATGTTAGTTTTGAAATTACACCACAGCACTTAACAATAAGTGCGCCTCATTGTTACAAGTTGTTAGGATCACTTGCACAAATGAATCCTCCAATTAGAGAAAAGAAACACCAAGATATGCTTTGGAAAGCAGTAAAAGAGGGTGTGGCTGATACGATTGGTTCAGATCATGCTCCGCATAGTTTAGAAAATAAAAAGAAAGAATATCCTCAAACTCCATCGGGAATGCCAGGAGTTCAAACTCTTGTTCCGCTTATGTTAAATCATGTGAACAACAATAAGTTAACCTTAAACCAATTCATAAAATTAGTTTGTGAAAATCCAGTAAGAATTTTTGGAATCAAAAACAAAGGTTACATCAAAGAAGGATATGATGCTGATTTAAGCATCGTGGATATGAATATGAAAAAAGTTATTAAAAACGATTGGATTGCAAGCAAATGTGGTTGGACACCATTTGATGGTTATGAAGTAAAAGGTTTTCCTTTAGGAACGATTGTAAATGGAAAAGCAATTGTTTGGGATGGTAAGCTTATTGAAAAAGCTAATGGTAAACCGTTAAGATTTTAAAATATTATTTTTTTTTAGATCTTCTTTAATTTCGTCTAAAATAGCAGGATCATCAATCGTTGCAGGCATTTTATAAGGTTCATTGTCGGCTATTTTTCTCACCGTTCCCCTTAATATTTTGCCCGATCTTGTTTTAGGAAGTCTTTTTATAACAATTGCAGTTTTAAAAGCTGCAACGGGTCCAACTTTTTCTCTGATCATTTGCACACACTCTTTTGAAATGTCTTCATGTTTTTTGGTAACGCCTGCTTTAAGCGTTAATAAACCAATGGGTAATTGTCCTTTTAATTTATCTGCAATTCCTAAAACTGCACATTCTGCAACATCTTGATGTTCAGCTAAAACTTCTTCCATGGCACCCGTTGATAATCGGTGACCAGCAACATTAATAATGTCATCTGTTCTCGACATAATCCAAACGTAACCATCTTCATCAATATGTCCTGCATCATACGTTTGATAGTAGCCAGGATAATTTGACATATAAGTTTCTTTATATCTTTGATCCGCATTCCAAAGGGTTGGAAAAGTTCCTGGAGGAAGCGGAAGTTTCACCACCACATCTCCCATTTCATTAGGCTTTGCTTCTTTACCGTCACTCTTTAATATTTTTACATCGTAACCTGGTACAGGTCTGCATGCTGAACCATATTTAGTTTTTGAAAGTCCTAGACCAGCACAGTTTGCGCTAATGGCCCAACTTGTTTCCGTTTGCCACCAGTGATCAATTACTGGAACTTTTAATAAACCTTCTGCCCATTTCAGCGTATCCGGGTCTGCTCTTTCTCCTGCGAGGAATAAAGTTTCAAACGATGATAAATCATATTTTTTGAAAAAATTTCCATTCGGATCCTCCTTTTTAATAGCCCTAAATGCAGTGGGTGCAGTAAACAAAGATTTTACTTTGTGTTCAGAAATTACTCTCCAAAAAACACCTGCATCAGGAGTTCCAACCGGTTTTCCTTCAAACAAAATAGTCGTACATCCTTTAAATAAGGGGCCATAAACAATATAAGAATGTCCAACAATCCAACCAATGTCACTAGCTGACCACCAAACATCATTCTGATCAATGTTATAAATATTTTTCATTGTCCATTTAAGAGCCACGATGTGACCACCTATATCTCTAACTATTCCTTTTGGTACACCTGTTGTACCCGATGTATAAAGTATGTAAGCATATTCATTAGCTTTCATTTCCACACATTCTGCAGGAGAAACATCTTTAATTGAATCTTCCCAACTGATTTCTGTTGAATTATTTAATTTTACTTCATTACCTTTTCTTTGATAAAGAATTATTTTTTCTGGTTTATGTTTTGAAAGCTCAACTGCTTTATCTACTAACGGCTTATATTCAATAGTTCTTCCAGGCTCGAAACCGCATGAAGCAGTAACAATTATTTTTGCTTTAGAATCATCAATTCTGCTTGCTAGTTCATTAGGCGCAAACCCACCAAATACAACGGAGTGCACCGCTCCAATTCGACCACAAGCAAGCATTGCAATAACAGCTTCAGGTATCATTGGCATATAGATTATTACTCGATCACCTTTGTTAATGCCTTGGTTTTTTAAAGCTCCAGCAAATTTTGCAGTTGAGTTTTTAAGCTCAAGATATGTAATTTTTCTCTTTGATCCAGTAATGGGGCTATCATAAATTAATGCAGTTTTTTCTCCCAATCCTTTTTCAACATGGATATCAACTGCGTTATAGCAAGTATTAGTTACTCCATCTTCATACCATTTATAGAAAGGAGGATTTGACTTATTTAATATTTTTGAAGGTTTTTTATACCAAAATATATCCTCAGAGATTTTTTTCCAAAAAATTTCTGGTTTTTCAATTGATTCTTTATAAATATCTGAAAATTTCTGATTCATTTGTATTATTTAAAAATTTTAAAAAAGTATTAAATCACAATTTCGATGTGTATCAAATGTACAAAAAACCTTTAAAATCAACAAAAAATAAGAAAAAAAAAACTTTAAACAACCTTTATTTTTTAATAGGTTTCCTTTCATAGATTTGTTAAGTCGAATATTAAGTTTGAACTAATTATTAAAAAAACTAACTAACAAGGGAGATTTTCATGAGTAAATTAAGAACCCTAATACTTTCTGCTGTTGCTCTTTTAGGACTATCAACTGGGGCTAATGCAGCTACTGCTTTTTTGCCTACGGATGATTTTGTAGGAATTTCATTTTGGCTAATATCTATGGGTATGTTAGCAGCAACTGCGTTTTTTTTCATGGAGCAGGCAAATGTTGGTATACAATGGAGAAAATCTGTAAATGTAGCGGGACTAGTAACTGGTATTGCGTTTATCCATTACATGTATATGAGAGCAGTATGGGTAGAAACTAATGATACGCCAACTGTATATAGATATATTGATTGGTTAATTACCGTACCATTACAGTTGATTCAATTTTATTTAATTCTAGCAGCAGTTAGAAAAGTACCTATAGGAGTATTCTGGAGACTTTTAATTGGTTCTTTAGTAATGTTAGTTGGTGGCTATCTAGGTGAAGCTGGTTTTATTCCACCATTCTTGGGATTTGTTATATGGATGGCTGGATGGTTATATGTTCTATATGAAATATTTTCTGGGGAAGCAGGAAGAGCTGCTGCTAAATCTGGAAATAGAGCATTAGGAACTACTTTCGGTGCTTTAAGAATGATCGTAACAATTGGTTGGGCTATTTACCCACTAGGATATATTTTTGGATATTTAACAGGTGGAGTAGACACTAACACAGTGAACATAATTTATAACTTAGCTGACTTTATTAATAAGATCGCATTTGGTGTTATTATTTGGTCATGCGCTGTAGCTAATTCGAGATCGAGATAAATTAGCTTTTATTATTTTAAAATGGGGTGAGCATATTCATGCTTGCCCTATTTTTTTTTGCGTCTATAAGTATCAATTGTAATGGCAAAAATTACATACATAGAAAATAATAAAGAAGAACATGTTGTAGAAGTTCCCAATGGTAATACCGTTATGGAAGGAGCAGTTCAAAATAATATTCCAGGAATTGATGCAGATTGTGGAGGTGCGATGGCATGTGCGACTTGCCACATTTATGTCGATGAAAAATGGTATGATAAAATTAAAAAAAAAGAAGATGGCGAAGAAGATATGATCGATATGGCTTTTGAACCAAATAAATTCAGTCGACTAAGTTGTCAAATTACAGTCTCTGATGATCTAGACGGTTTGATTGTACGAATGCCATCTAAACAAAGTTAAAATGATTTCAACAGATGTCATAGTTATCGGGGCAGGACCAGTTGGTTTATTTGCTGTTCATCAATTAGGAATTATTGGTCTTAAGGCAGAAATAATTGATAATTTAAATAAGGTTGGTGGTCAATGTAGCGAACTTTATCCTGATAAACCAATATACGATATTCCTGGCATTCCAAAGTGTACCGGAGAAACATTGACAGAAAATTTAATGGAACAAATAGAACCTTTTGGTTCAAAAATTCATTTAAATGAAAGAGTTCAAGAAGTTGTTAAAGAAGGCACTAAATGGAAAGTTACAACAAGCAAACAAAAAATATTTAATACAAGCGCTATAATTATAGCTGGTGGAGTTGGATCTTTTGAGCCTAGAAAATTTTCTTTAAAAGATTCTGAAAATTTTGAAGGAAAAAGTATTTTTTATTCAGTTAAAGATAAAAGTTTTTTCGAAAATAAAGATATTTGTATTTTTGGTGGAGGAGATTCTGCTCTTGATTGGTCCATTGAATTATCTAAAAAATCAAAAGTTACTCTAGTTCATAGAAGAGATGAATTTAGAGGAGCAAACAAAAGTATTGAGATAGTTAATAAATTAAAAAAAGATGGAAAAATTCAAGTCGAAACTCCATATCAGTTAGAATCCATAGAAGGCAAAGATAAGATAAAATCAGTGATGATTAAAAATGAGGATGGTAAAAACAAAAAGATAAAAGCAGATATTTTGTTAGGTTTTTTTGGTTTAATTATGCAATTGGGTCCAATAGCAAATTGGGGTTTAGGAATGGATAAAAAAACAATCGCCGTAAATACTGAAAATTTTGAGACAAATCAAAAAGGAATTTTTGCAGTAGGCGACATATGTTCTTATCCAGGAAAACTGAAACTAATTTTATCAGGTTTTCACGAAACAGCGCTTGCTGCAAGAGGATGTTTTAAATATGCAAGACCTAATGAAAAATATAGATTTGAATTTACAACAACATCAAAAAGTATCAAAAAAAGATTAGGAGTTAAAAACGATAAACAAGAATGATAGAACTTTTAACTGCTGATACCCCAAATGGAAAAAAAATTTCAATTATGCTTGAAGAAATTGAATTTGAATACAAAGTTACCAAAGTAAAAATTAATCCTGGAGGAGATTTTTTAAAAGGCGAACAATTTAAACCAGAATTTAGAAAAATTAGTCCTTTCAGTAAAATTCCAGTAATTATTGATCACAAAAATAATAAAGAAGCTGTTTTTGAATCCGGAGCTATCCTTATGTATCTCGGGGAAAAAAGTAATAAATTTTATGAACAAAAAGATAGAATAAAAATTAACCAATGGTTAATGGCTCAAATGGCTTACATAGGACCGATGTTAGGACAGCATCATCAATTTCATCGTTACAATTCTGGAAAAGATAAATGGGGTGAAGAAAGATATTTTAAAATAACAAAAACTATATATGGTGATTTAGACGAAAGATTAAGCCAATCAAAATATCTTGCAGGAGAAAATTATTCAATTGCTGATATTGCAACTTTTCCTTGGATTGCAAGACATGATTGGCATGATATTGGACTCAAAAACTATAAAAATTTAACTAGATGGTATTTAGAAATTTCAAAAAGAGAATTTGTTATCAAGGGATATGATTTTATGAATAGAGGAGAAATTATACCTCAGCCTTAACCATCTGCATAAATTTTTTCTTCTTTTTCATGTTTTTCTTGTGCGGCAATACTTAATGTTGCAATAGGTCTTGCAATTAATCTTTTAACACCAATTGGCTCTCCAGTTTCTTCGCAAAATCCATAAGTTCCATTTTTTATTCTTTGAATAGCAGCATTTATTTTTGAAATAAGTTTCATTTGTCTATTTACAGTTCTCATTTCAACATTTTTATCAGTATAAGAGCTTGCTTGATCAACGATATCTGCAGATGAGCTATTATCATTTAAATCAGAATTATATAGAGTTTCTGAATTCGCTTTAATGATTTCATTTTTCCAATCATTAAGTTTTTGTTTGAAAAAAATTTTGTGTTTTTCACACATATATTTTTCTTTTTCGCTAGGTATGTATTTTTTTGATAGTTTAACCATTCTAAAAAATAACGCTGGAGTATATTCAGCAAAAAATAGGTGTCAAGTTAACTTAATTTATATAAATTGCTAATATGATAGAAAAAATAAACAAAATTAATAGATATTTTGGATTATTTTTGTTTTGCCATTTATTGATTTGGACCCTAGTTCCAACTTTTTCAAATAATAATTTGCCTTTAGATACTATCGAGGCATTAGCTTGGGGTAGCAATTTAGACTGGGGATTCGAAAAACATCCCCCTTTGAGCGCATTTTTTGTTGAAATATTTTATCAGATATTTGGCAATAAAGATTGGGCATACTATTTGCTTAGCCAGCTATTTGTAATTTTAGCTTTTTTTATAGTTTGGAAATTTTCTCAAAGTTTTTTTAGAAAGCAAACTTATAGTTTAATATCTGTACTACTTTTAGAAGGCATTTATTTTTATAACTACACAACTCCAGAATTTAATGTAAATATTTGTCAATTACCTTTTTGGGCATTAACAGTTTATTATACTTGGAAATGTATTAAAGATGACAATATAAAAGATTATTTGCTTCTAGGCTTATTTATAGGCCTAGGAATTTTGTCAAAATACTTATTTATTTATTTAATCATTGCACTTAAAATATTTTTTATCTATTTCATTAAAAAAGAAAAAAAAGTTCGTTTAAAATACTTTATTTCTGGACCCATTTTTATCTTAGTTCTTCTGCCCCATTTAATTTGGTTAGTAGACAATAATTATATAACCATTACTTATGCTTTTCATAGAACAGGAATTGAAGAAGGAGATTTTTTTGATCACATAACTCATCCTCTAATATTTTTAGGAAAACAGATTGGAATATTGATACCTTTTTTTATTATGCTTTTTCTTATTCTTTCTAAACTCAAAATAAAAATTAATTTAAAGGATGAAAAATTATTATTTTTATTAATAATAAATATTATTCCTATTTTTTTGATGTTTCTAACTTCTATGTTTATGGGTATAAAAATTAGAACAATGTGGATGACTCCATTTTATCTATTTTTTGGTGTATTGTTAGTTTATATTTTTCAATCAAGGATAAATTTAAAGAAATTGAAAAGTTTTACTTTAGTATTTTTAATTTTGTTCATTTTTTCTCCATTTGCTTATTCTTATGTTTCAATTACTAAAAAACATAAAAGAACAGACTATCCAGGAAAAGAAATTTCAGAATTAGTTCAAAATAGATGGGAAAAAAATTTTATAAATGAAATTACCATAGTTGTTGGAGATGAATGGTATGGAGGAAATTTATCCTACCATTTGAAATCAAGACCCAGATGGTTTAATAACTTAGATGGCAAGTTAGCAAATATTAATGTTGATGGTGGAGTTATTTATATTGGCAATGCAGAAATCATTGAAAAAGTGTGTCCATTTCCAATTGCAATTTTTGGAAAAATAAAATCCCACGGAATATGTATGATTGGAAGGAGATGAATAAATTTGTAATCTTAATACCCGTTTATAATGATTGGAAATCAGTATTTAAACTTTTAGAAGAAATTGATATTCAAACAAGTTCATGGAAAGATGATATTTCAGTTTTTCTCATTAACGATTCTTCTACGGAGGAAAAATTGGCATTCAAATCTGATTTAAAAAAATTGAATTCAGTTAATATTATTAATTTAAAAAAAAATTTAGGACATGCAAGATGTTATGCGACAGGTCTCAAATTTATTTCTGAAAAAGAAAAATTTGACTATGCAATTCTTATGGATGCTGATGGCGAAGATAGACCAGAGGAATTAAATCTATTTTTAGAAAAATTGAAGAATTTTGAAAACCAGGTTATTACAGCAGATAGAATAAAAAGATCTGAGGGTTTGTTTTTCCGCCTTTGTTATTTAATTCACAAATACTTGACTTTCTTTTTTACAGGTCATCTTATTAAATTTGGAAATTTTTCTTGTTTAGCCAAAAATGTTGTTGAAGAGATGGGAAAAAATTCGTCTACTTGGCTAAGTTATTCAGGATCTTTAACCAAGATTGCCAAAAATAGAACTTCTATTCCTTCAATTAGAGGAACAAGATATTTTGGTCCATCAAAAATGAGTTTTTTTAATCTTGTTATACATTCCTTGTCTATTATATCTGTCTTTAAAAAAACAGTCTTTTTAAGATCCATAGCTTTTTTAATTATATATTCACTTTTAATTTATAAAACTTTATCTTTTGTTACTTTAATTCCTTTTTTTATAGTTTTATTTGTTCTTGTGTCGACCATCATGCTTTCAGAGAGAGAGAACTTGGATCAATTAAATAGCTCTCTAAACAACATTTCAAATATTGAAAAAATAAAATAGACAATTTTATAGGGTTTTTAATCTGTTCTATTATATAATTTAGGATATATTCAGTAGGTTGTATTTTGAGTCCAAATTAGAATCGGAAAGGAATCAAAACAAGAACATCATTTCATATGTTCAAAAGAAGATGTGTATAAAAAGATGAGCAATATTGACGAATGTTATGAAATTATCAAAGCAGATTGCTTTTCTTTTTTTAAAAAAGAAGAAACAAAAAGTGAAAGATTTAGTAATAAAAAAAAAATGTTAAAAAAAATACTAATACCCCTGTGTTTTTGGATAATGAATAAAAAAGATAGCTTAAAACGGACTCTATTTTTAGGAATATCGGGTGGACAAGGATCTGGGAAAACAACAATCACAAAACTTTTGGAAATAATTCTTTCAAAATATTTCAATAAAAAAGTTTGTACTATATCAATTGATGATTTTTACAAAACATTAAAAGAAAGACAAAAACTTTCAAAAAAAAAATATTTTTTATTAAAAACAAGAGGTATTCCGGGAACACATGATATTAGTTTTATTTTTAATCTACTTAAAAATTTAAAAAGAAAAAAATTTATAAAAACTTATATGCCTAAGTTTGACAAATCTATTGATGATAGGTTAAAAAAAAATAGATGGAAAAAAATTGAAAAAAAACCGGATATTGTAATTTTAGAAGGATGGTGTATTGGTGCAAAACCTCAAATGTTTAAAAAATTAAGAAAGCCTATTAATAAATTAGAACAGTATGAAGATAAAAAAATGATATGGAGAAATTTTGCAAATTCTCATTTGAAACGATCCTATAAAAAATTATTTTCAAAAATTGATGAAATAATTTTTTTAAAAGTTCCAAACTTTTCTTTAATTACTAAATGGAGATTGAAACAAGAAAATAAATTAAATTTAAAAAATAAATTTTCAAAAAATAAAAAAATTATGTCATATTCTCAAATATTAAGATTTGTAATGTTTTATCAAAGAATTACTTTACAAATGTTTTTAGATTTGCCAAAAATTGCATCTGTTGTAATGTGTTTAAATAATAATCATGAAATAAAAAAGGTTTACTATAATAATTAGATGAAAAAATTATTACTTTATATAATTATTGTTTTGTTTTTTTCTTTCAGTGTAAATGCTGAAACATTAATTCAAGCTTTAAAAGAAACTTATGAAAAAAATCCAAAATTAAATGCTGAAAGAGAAAATTTAAATATTTCTAGTCAAGAAATAAAAGAAGCAAAAAGTGAATTTTTACCGTCAATTACCATTTCAGGTTATGTTAGTGAAGAAAAAACAAAAAAACTAACTAATGAAAGTGGTAACGAAGTTCATACAAAAGATGTGGACCCTGAACAAAAATCAGTTTTGATAGAACAAAAAATTTATCAAGGCCTTGGAGGTTTGGCGAATTATAAAAGAAATTCTATTGGACTAGAAATTGCAAAATTAAATTTAAAAAAAACCGAACAAGAAATTTTATTAGAGGCGGTAGAAGCATATACCGGACTATATTCAAGCAATCAATTAGTAAAAATTAATGTTTCAAATGTATCTTTGCTTGAAAGACAAGTTGAGACGGATAAAAATAGATTAGAAAATGGAGAGATTAGTTTAACAGATCTTGCTCAATCAGAATCTTCTTTCTTAGGCGCTAAAGCACAATTAATAGAATCTGAAAATAATTTGATTATCAGTAAATTAAATTATGAAAAAACTATAGGCAAAATAAATGGAAATAGCGAAGTTTATCAAAAATATATATTTAATTTTGGTTTACCTAAAACTTTGGCTTCAGCAACTTCGATTGCGAAAAATGAGAGTCCAGATTTGAATATTGCAATTTTGAAACATAAACAATCTGAATTGGATGTAAAAATTGCACAATCTGAACTTTCACCTTCAGCTGTCATTTCTTATAAGCTTACAGAAACTGATGATGTAAGTACAACATATGATGAAAGTGACAAAGGAGTTTTTAAAGCGGAAGCGTCTTGGCCATTTTACTCTGGAGGGAAAAATACAGCAAATTTGAAAAAACATAAAAGTTTAAGGAATCAAAAATTATTACTATTGGATGATGCAAAGAAAAATAATAAAACCAATGTGGCAAATGCTTGGTCTAGCTTTCAGTCTTCAAAAAGCTTACTAGATTCTGTTAAATCTCAAGTTAGAGCAGCCGAAATAGCAAACGAAGGAATCATTCATGAATATGATTTGGGAAATAATAGATCTACACTTGATGTGATCCAATCAAATTCTATTTTGCTTGATTCAAAAATAGATTTGATTCATGCAGAGAGAAATTTTATTATTTCTCAATTTAATCTCCTTGCATCAATTGGACGTTTAACAGCTTCTAATCTTGGCTTAAAATAACGCTAATTTAGCTATTCAAAATTTAATATTGATAAAAAGAACAAAATGTGTACATTAAAAAGTATGATTCGTTCAATGTTTTTAAGAAAAAAAGGAGCAAAATGACAAAAAATAACTTAAAGGTCGTTAAATCCAGTAAAAACCAGGATTTAGAAAATAAAGAAAAAAGTAAGGCTTTAGATGCAGCAATAAGTCAAATTAAGGATAATTTTGGTAAAGGATCAGTAATGAAACTAGGTCAACAGACAGCAATGGATGTTGAGTCTATTTCTACAGGATCGTTGAGCTTAGATTTAGCTCTTGGGATAGGAGGATTGCCAAAAGGAAGAGTAGTAGAAATTTATGGTCCCGAATCATCTGGAAAAACTACACTCGCATTACAAGTTGTTGCTGAAGCTCAAAAATCTGGTGGAAGTTGTGTGTTTATAGATGCCGAACACGCTCTAGATCCAGTTTATGCAAAAAAATTGGGTGTTAATACTGAGGAACTTTATATTTCTCAACCTGATACTGGTGAACAAGCTCTGGAAATAACAGATACGCTAATAAAATCAGGCTCAATTTCTGTGTTAGTCATAGATTCTGTAGCTGCATTAACCCCTAGAGCTGAAATAGAAGGGGAAATGGGAGATCATCATGTTGGTTTACAGTCAAGGTTGATGAGTCAAGCATTAAGAAAATTGACTAGTTCAGTTTCAAGAACAAATACCATGGTAATTTTTATTAACCAAATAAGAATGAAGATAGGAGTAATGTTTGGAAACCCAGAAACAACATCAGGAGGAAATGCTTTGAAATTCTACTCTTCAGTTAGAATGGATATTAGGAGAATTGGTGCAATTAAAGATAAGGACCAAATCATTGGAAATTCTACAAGAGTAAAAGTTGTAAAAAACAAAGTATCACCACCCTTTAAAGTAGTTGAATTTGATTTAATGTATGGCAAAGGAATTAGTAAAAGTGGTGAACTGATTGATCTAGGAGCAAAAGCAGATATAATAGAAAAAGCTGGCGCTTGGTATGCGTATAAAGGTGAAAAGATTGGCCAAGGAAGAGAAAATGCCAAAGTATATTTGGAAAAAAATCCTAAGGTTGCAGCTGAGGTTGAAATGGCAATTAGAACTAAAGCTGGAGTAATATCTAAAAAAATAGAAGGAAATCCAATCGAAAGCAAAGACGAGAATCAAAAAAATTCAAAAGAAGAGACTAAAAAAGATTAGCAAAAGCCATCTATTAAGTAAGAAAGGGCGCTGAAAAGCGCCCTTCTCTATTCATATAGTGTAGACAACATTTTAAAAAACTGTATTTTATAATACAGATGAGTATTAAAACACTAAATGAGGTGAGAAACACCTTTCTTAAATATTTTGAAAAAAACGACCACAAGATTGTTGAATCTAGTAATTTGGTTCCAAATAATGATCCAACATTGATGTTTACAAATTCTGGAATGGTTCAATTTAAGAATGTATTTACTGGTTTAGAAAAAAAAGATTTTAAAAAAGCAACAACATCTCAAAAATGTGTAAGAGCCGGTGGAAAGCATAATGATCTTGAAAATGTTGGATATACTCCTCGTCATCACACTTTTTTTGAAATGTTAGGAAATTTTTCTTTTGGAGATTATTTTAAAGAAAGAGCAATTGAATTAGCCTGGAATTTAATAACTAAAGATTTTGGCTTAGATAAGAAAAAACTTTATTTTACAGTTTTTCAAGAAGATAATGAAGCCTTTAATCTTTGGAAAAAAGTTACCGGTCTAGGAGATGACAGAATAATTAAAATTTCTACTTCAGATAACTTTTGGTCAATGGGAGAAACAGGTCCTTGTGGTCCATGTTCAGAAATATTCTTTGATCACGGAGACCATTTAAAAGGTGGTTTGCCCGGATCAAAAGATCAAGATGGAGATCGGTACATTGAAATTTGGAATTTAGTTTTTATGCAATTTGAACAAATTTCTAAAGATAAAAGAATTAACTTACCAAAACCATCTGTAGATACTGGTATGGGTTTAGAGAGAATAGCAGCTCTACTTCAAGGAACTCATGATAATTATAAAACAGATCACTTTAAGAAACTTATAAGTTCAATTTCAGAAGTTGTAAAAAAGCAACCTAATGAAAAAAATATTTCAAGTTTTAGAGTGATAGCTGATCACTTAAGAGCAAGCTCATTTTTAATCGCTGAAGGAGTTTTGCCTTCAAATGAGGGAAGAGGTTATGTTCTAAGAAGAATTATGAGAAGAGGGATGAGACATTCACATTTACTAGGCACGAAAGAACCAGTTTTTTTTAATATTTTCAAAACTTTAATGGAAGAGATGAAGAAAAATTATCCTGAACTTGAAAGAGCACAATCTTTAATAAAAGAAACTTTAAGAATGGAAGAAGAAAAGTTTTTGGTTCTTCTTGATAGAGGAATTAAAATTTTAAATGATGAAATTTCGAAGATAGACAAAGTTTTGCCAGGAGAGGTAGCATTTAAATTGTACGATACTTATGGTTTTCCGCTAGATCTTACAGAAGACATTTTAAAAAACAAATCATTAAAAATAGATCATAAAAAATTTCAATCTTTAATGAAAGAGAGCAGAGAACTTGCAAAAAAAAATTGGAAAGGTTCTGGTGATAGTTCTGTTGATGAAATTTGGTTTGGAATTAAAGACAAACTAAGACCAACAGAATTTTTGGGTTACGAAACAAATCAGGCTGAAGGAATCATATTATCTTTGTTAAAAAACAATAAAGAAGTTCAAAGTTTAAAATCTGGAGATGAAGGAATGCTAATTAGCAATCAAACACCATTTTACGGAGAGTCAGGAGGTCAAGTAGGTGATATAGGATACATTATTTCTGGACAATTTAAATTTGAAGTAACAGATGTTCAAAAGAAATTAGGAGATTTATTTGTTCATTATGGAAAAGTTTTAAGTGGAACTATTAAAATAAACGATAGTATTCAAATGAAAATAAATGTTGAAAGAAGAAATAATATAAGAGCTTATCATTCTGCAACACATTTACTTCATGAGTCGCTCAGAAGAGTTTTAGGCACCCATGTAATCCAAAAAGGTTCATTGGTTGAGGCAGATAGATTAAGATTTGATTTTAGTCATATGAAACCAATTTCTATGGAAGAAATTAATAAAATTGAAACATTTGTTAATTCAATGGTTGATAAAAAATCTGAAGTAAAAACAAGAATTATGACACCAAAAGAAGCAGTAGATAACGGAGCATTAGCTTTGTTCGGAGAAAAATATGGTGACGAAGTTAGAGTTTTATCTATGGGGAACGAAGCAGATAAATATTTTTCTACAGAATTGTGTGGAGGAACACATGTAAAAAATACAGGGGATATAGGAAAGTTTAAGATTATTAGTCAATCATCAATTGCCGCTGGAGTTAGAAGAGTAGAGGCATTAAGAGATAAACAGCTACAAGAATTTTTGAATAAAAAAGAAAAATTATCAGATCTTTCTAGTCAAAAAAATGAAAAGATAATAAAAGTTTTATCAGAAAAAATTACTAAACTTGGCGGTAAACCTAACTTAGCAAATAAAAATCAACAAAGTTTAATAAAAGATCTAACAAAACAATTTGATCAGCTTTCTGTTAAGTTTGTTTTAACTGATAAATCAAAAAATATTATTAAAGACGAAACTATAAATAAAATCAAAGTTAGATTTCAAAAAGTTATTGATTTACCAACTAAAGATTTAAGAAAACTTGTAGACATAGGTAAAAAAGAATTAGGGGAAGGAATTGTAATAGTCTTTGCAATCAAAGATGAAAAAATCGGTTTAGCTGTTGGAGTTACAAATAAATTAACAAATAAGTATAATGCGGTAAAATTTGTTAAAATAGGCTCAGAAGTTGTTGGTGGCAAAGGAGGAGGTGGACGACCTGATTTTGCTCAAGCAGGTGGTGTTGAAGAAAAGAAGATTGATGATGCTTTTAAAAAATTAAAATCTTTAATTTAGTTTTTTCTTAAAATTTTGATTTATTTTATCCAAGAATTGATTTGTTGTAAGATACTTTGCGGAAGGTCCAATTAAAATAGCTAAGTCTTTAGTCATAAAACCACTTTCAACTGTTTGTATACAAACTTGTTCTAAAATTTTTACAAATTTTTTCAAATCTTCGTTGCCATCTAACTTTCCTCTATGATATAGACCTCTTCCCCATGCAAAAATAGAAGCTATCGGATTTGTTGAAGTTTCTTTACCTTGTTGATGTAGTCTATAATGTCTTGTTACAGTACCATGTGCAGCTTCTGACTCTATAGTTTTACCGTCTGGTGACATTAACACACTTGTCATAAGACCTAACGAACCAAACCCCTGTGCAATCGTATCAGACTGTACATCTCCATCATAGTTTTTGCATGCCCAAATATAATTTCCATTCCATTTCATTGCACAAGCAACCATGTCATCTATAAGTCTATGTTCGTAAGTTATTTTTCTTTCTTTAAATTTTTCTTTAAATTCTTTTTGATAAATTTCTTCAAATAAATCTTTAAATCTACCATCATATTTTTTTAAAATTGTATTTTTAGTAGAAAGATAAACTGGCCATTTTCTATTAAGCCCATAATTCATACAGGCTCTTGCAAAATCTTTTATAGATTGATCTAAGTTATACATTGATAGTGCAACACCTGGTCCTGGAAAATTAAATATCTCAAATTCTTTTTTTTCCTTTCCGTCTTCAGACGTCCATTTCATTTCTAATTTACCTTTACCTGGAACTTTAAAGTCCGTTGCTCTATACTGATCACCAAAAGCATGTCTTCCTATACAAATAGGGTTAGTCCAACTCGGAACTAATTTTGGAACATTCTTGCAAATAATTGGTTCTCGAAAAACAGTTCCACCTAAAATGTTTCTAATAGTACCATTTGGAGATCTCCACATTTTTTTTAAATTAAATTCTTTTACTCTAGATTCATCAGGTGTGATTGTTGCACATTTAATTCCAACGCCATGTTTTTTAATTGCTTTGGCACAATCAATAGTTATTTGATCGCTAGTATTATCTCTGTTTTTTATTCCAAGATCGTAGTATTTGATTTCTAGATCAATATAAGGGAGAATTAATTTATTTTTAATGAAATTCCATATAACCCTAGCCATTTCATCGCCATCAAGTTCTACAATTGGATTATTTACTTTAATTTTGCTCATTTATTAGCTTATGATTTTATTCATTGAATTTACTTAGTTTTTATACATATTACCTTAAAATTATCAATTAAATGATTATGTTAGATAAAATATTTCCAAAAATTCACTCCGAAGGATATAAGTTTATTGCAATTTCAATTTTTGTAACTTTAATTCTATTGCTCTTTTCAAAATTTTTAGGAATTTTATCAATATTTATTACAGTATGGGTTTATTATTTTTTTAGAGATCCTGAAAGAATTTCAATCAATAATGATCAATATTTAGTAAGCCCAGCAGATGGTTTGATCACAGATATATCTGAAGTAGATGGACCAAAAGATTTAAACTTGCAAAATGAAAAATTTACCAGAGTTAGCATATTCATGAATGTATTTAATTGTCATGTAAATAGGTCTCCTTGCTCAGGTACTGTGAATGACATTTTTTATAAGCCTGGTAAATTTTTTAATGCTTCATTAGATAAGGCGAGTGAAGAAAATGAAAAAAACTATATTAAATTTAAAAGCACGAATGGAGAAGACGTTATTACAGTCCAAATAGCAGGGTTAATAGCAAGAAGAATAGTTTGTGAATGCAAAAATAATGATAATATTAAGCAAGGAGATAAAATAGGAATGATAAGATTTGGCAGTAGAGTCGATTTATATTTTAAAAAATATAATATTTTAGTAAAAAAAAATCAAACAGCTATAGCAGGAGAAACTTTGATAGCTAAATTATAAATATTATGATTGAAGAAAAAAAAAAGTTTAAGCTTATAAGCGAAAAAAATCCAAGAATTATTTTGCCAAATGCGTTGACAATATTAGGAGTTTGTATTGGTCTCAGCTCAATCAAATTTGCTTTAGATTCAAACTATGGTTTAGCAGTTGTAGCAATTATTGTTGCAGCAATTTTTGATGCCTTAGATGGAAGAATTGCAAGATTAATTAAAGGAACATCAAAAGTTGGAAAAGAATTAGATTCTTTAACTGACGTAATTAGCTTTGGAGTTGCTCCAGCATTTATAATGTTTTTTTGGACATTAAATGAAATAGGAAAATTAGGTTGGTTAGTTGTTTTATTATATGTTGTTTGTTGTGCTTTAAGGCTAGCCAGATTTAATATTACATCAACTCAAGATCAAGAATGGAAAGAAAATTTTTTTGAAGGGGTTCCTTCACCCTCAGGAGCAATATTGGTTTTACTTCCTTTAGTTTTTTACATGAGCAATTTTTATGAATTTGATCAATACAGAACAACAATATCAGCAGCAACATTTGTTTTTGTTGCATTTTTGATGGTTAGTAAATTTCCAACTTATTCTTTAAAAAGAATTGCAATTCCTAGAAGAACAACAGTTTTTTTGCTATTAGGAATCTGTCTTTATTTTGGATTATTGGTAATTTATACTTTTAAAGTCATATTCATTTCAGGCATTATATATTTATTGTTTATTCCAATAAGTTATTTACATTTTAAAAGATTAGACTCTAATAAAAATAAAAATAATTTAAAAAATATTGACGAAACAGAAGAGCCAGAGGATATCCTTTAATAATGAAGTCAAAGGCAATAGTAACGCTTGCTGATTCTAATTATTTTGAACTTTTAGTTGAATTAATTGCATCAATTAAAAGTTTTGAACAAAGTAACAAAGTTGCTATTTGCATTCTTGATGCAGGGCTTAAAGACAATGAAGTAGAAATTCTAAAAAAACAAGTTGATGAAATAAAAAAAGCTAACTGGGATATTGATGTACCAAAATTTAAAGTCTTAGGAAAGGAATGGTTAAAAAGCCAAGTCTCAAGAGCATTTTTGCCTGAATATTTTCCAAACTTTGAAAAGTTTTTATGGATAGATTGTGATGCTTGGGTTAATGATTGGGAAAGTATCGAACTTTATTTTAAAGCTTGTGAGAATGGAAAACTTGGAATTTCTCAAACAATTGCACCTGGATATAAAATTTTGTCAAAAGTAAAATGGGTTTTTGGAAAATTAGCTGTAATTAAATCACAAAATTATAAACATGCAAAAAAATCAGGTTTTGCTGAGCATGAGGCTAGAAAGATTGCATTTTCACCCCATTTGAATATTGGAGTTTTTTCTTTAGAAAAAAATTCACGATGCTGGGAAGTTTGGAGAGAAAATTTAAGAAAAGCTTTAAAATCAGGAAGTATTTTTGGATCTGAAGGGCTTGCAATAAACTTGAGTGTTTATGTCAATAATATCGAAACTGAATTTTTGCCACTTTTACATAATTGGATAGCTAGCAATGTTCTTCCAAAATTTGATACCAATCTAAATAGTTTTGTTGAACCTTATTTGCCACACAATAAAATTGGTATTATGCACCTTGCAGCTGGAATTTGGGTTGATAATAAGGATATGCGAACAAATAAAGATATTAAAGTTGAAATTGAGACTGTTGATAGAAAAAAGATTTTTAAAAGTTTAAGATATATGGCTAGATAATTGAAAAAAAATAAAGTTTCGAAAAATTGGATAAATAAACAAAAAAGAGATATTTACGTAAGAGAATCAAAAATTCAAGGTTATAGATCCAGATCAGCTTTCAAGTTAATTGAGATAGATAAAAAATTTAATTTTTTTAAAAAAAATATTAAATTTTTAGACTTAGGAGGTGCACCAGGAGGTTGGGCACAGGTTGCTACTAAAAATATCAAAAATGGAAAGATATTGTCAGTTGATATTAAGCCTATAGAGCCAATTGATAATGTAGATTTTTTAATAGGTGATTTTACTGACTTTCAAATTCAAAAAAAAATATTTAATTATTTTAATACAAAAATAGATTTATTAGTTTCTGATATGGCTCCAAATACAACTGGGAATAAAAACATTGATTCTTTAGCAACAGGAAATCTTTGTATACTTGCTATAGATTTTGCTTCAAAAATATTAAAAGATAATGGAGTTTTTGTCTCAAAAATATTTATGGGCTCAGTATTTGAAGAAATTCGTTTGAAAGCTCAAAAAGTATTTAAAAATGTTAAAATATTCAAACCTTCTTCCAGCAGAAAAGAATCAAAAGAAAATTATATAATTTGTAAAAATTTAAGTAATTAACTTTAAATTTTTTAAATATAATATATAAGCAAATATGGGCACTATAAAAGAGGCATTAACTTTTGATGACGTTACCTTGGTCCCAAAATATTCTGAAGTTTTGCCCTCAGAAGTGAACACTGAAATTTTTCTTTCTGAAAAATTAAAAATTAAAATTCCTTTATTATCATCAGCAATGGATACAGTTACAGAGTCAAGTATGGCTATCGCTATCGCCAAAGCAGGAGGTATTGGAGTCATACATAGAAATTTAAAACCTGAAACTCAAATTAGCGAAATTAAAAAAGTTAAATTAAAAAAAGAAGTGGTTGGAGCAGCAATTGGAGTTGGTGAAAGAGAAATTTTTAGAGCAGAAAAATTAATAAGAGCAGGTGTAGATTTAATTGTTGTAGATACAGCTCACGGACATACAAAAAGAGTTGCGGACACAATCAAGCAAGTTAAAAAAATTAAAAAAAATATAACATTGTGTGCTGGAAATATTGCAACATCTGAAGCTGCAAAATTTTTAGCAAATTTAGGGGTGGATATAATCAAAGTAGGAATAGGACCAGGTTCAATTTGTACAACTAGATTAGTTGCTGGAATAGGTGTTCCACAGTTGAGCGCAATAATGGAGGTTAAAAAATCTCTAAAAAAAAGAAAAGTAAAAATTATTTCAGACGGGGGAATTAAATTTTCTGGAGATATAGCAAAAGCTATAGCCGCAGGAGCTGACGCTGTAATGATAGGATCCTTGTTTGCTGGAACTAAAGAGTCACCAGGAAAGATACTTAAAAGAAATGGAAATACTTATAAAATATTTAGAGGTATGGGTTCCGTTGGAGCCATGTCCCAAGGTTCTGCAGACAGATATCTTCAAAAAGTTTATAAAAATAGATCAAAATTTGTACCCGAGGGCGTGGAAGGTTTGGTAAAATTTAAAGGTGAAGTGAACAATGTAATTTATAAGTTAATAGGTGGACTAAAATCATCGATGGGTTATTTAGGGGCAAAAAATATAAAAGATTTAAAAAATAAACAAAAATTTATTAAGATAACCAAAGCAGGTTTTTATGAAAGCATGGTCCACAATATTGATAAAATTAAAAGCGACAAAGGTTTTAAATGATTAAAAAAATTATATTTATCTTTTTTATTTTGACTTTTGCAGTTTACGCTTCCCCCCCAAACTATTTTGATGAAGCTAAAAATTTATATGAAAAAAAAGACTTCGAAAAATCAAAATTTCTTTTTCAAAAAAATATAGTTTTTAACCCAAAAGATCATTTATCTTATCTTTATTTAGCAAAAATTTTTAAAGACGAGCAAAATAAAGAAGAGCATGAAAAAAATTTAAATACCACATTATTACTTGATCCAAAAAATGAGGAAGCTTTATATATGTTAATAGAAGTCGAATTAGAAAAATCAAATTTTGATAAGGTTAGAGAGCTTAATGAAACATTTTCTTTGATTTGTATAAATATATGCGAAAAGAAAAATATTATTTCAAAAAAACTTAAAGATTTAGAAATAAATAATGAATGAAAAAACAGAGATTAGCAAAATTGTAGTGGTAGATTTTGGGTCTCAGTTTACTCAACTTATAGCAAGAAGAATAAGAGAATTAGGCGTTTACTCAGAAATAGTTAGTCATAAAAAAACTAACCAATTGAATAATTTATCAAGTGTCAAAGGAATCATTCTTTCTGGTGGTCCACTAAATGTTCATCAAACAAATAAAGTTAAATTTAATAAAAATTTACTTAACAAGATGGTACCAGTTTTGGGTATTTGTTTTGGTCATCAAATTATATCAAAAGAACTAGGAGGAAAAGTTAAACAATCAAAGCATAGAGAGTTTGGATTAGCTAAAGTAAAAAGAAAATCTGATAGCAAACTTACCAAAAATTTTTTTAATAAAAATGGTGAAAATAATGTCTGGATGAGTCATGCCGATCAGGTAACTAATCTTCCAAAAAACTTTAAAGTAATAGGATCAAGTA
>CACKTW010000010.1 GCA_902603215.1 uncultured Pelagibacteraceae bacterium | reverse complement strand
CTATTGAAATTTTAAAAGGTTCTGAAATTGATTATAAATCTGAATTGATTGGAGAATCTTTTAAAATTTCAAATCCAAAAGTCAAATCTTCTTGTGGTTGTGGTATCTCTTTTTCAATTTAATGTTAATTTCATCCTGGAATGTAAATTCAGTAAGAGCCAGAATTTTAAATATTACAGAGTACCTTAAAAAATGTTCTCCTGATATTTTATTGATTCAGGAAATTAAAACCGAAGAATCAAATTTTCCATTTGATGAATTTAAAAAAATTAAATATGAAAACTATGTATTTGGTCAAAAAAGCTATAACGGTGTTGCAATCTTATCTAAGAATAAAATTCTAAACATTAAAACTGATCTAATTAAAGACAAATTAAAACAATCAAGGATAATTTCCGGCGAAATAGTTTTTAAAAAGAAAACTATTCAAATAATAAATATTTATACACCGAACGGTAATCCTGTTGATACAGAAAAATATACCTATAAAATTTATTGGCTAAATAATTTAATTAAAGAATTAAAAAAATTAATGAAAAAAAATGAAAACATAATTCTTGCTGGAGATTTTAACATTATTCCATCTGAAGAAGACGTTTATAATCCTAAAAGTTTTGAAGATGATGCCTTATTTAGATTAGAAATTAGAAAAAAGTTCAGAGAAATAATTAATTTAGGTTTTCATGATAGCTATCGGTATATAAATGGAAATAAACAAGAGTATACATTTTGGAATTATATGAGAGGAGCTTGGCAAAAAAATAATGGTTTAAGAATTGATCATTTTTTAATATCCAATCCAATGCTAGATATTTTAAAAGATGTAAGAATTAATAAAAATCCCAGAGGAAAAATAAAAGCTTCAGATCACACGCCTATAGAATTGGAAATTTTATAATAATTCACTTTATTCTTCCGTATATATCTTGATATCTAACAATATCACTTTCTTTTAAAATTGATCCAATTTGAACCTCAATAATTTTTACAGCTTGTTTATAATTATTTTCAATTCTATGTACTGCTCTTTGAGGAATAAAAACAGACTCGTTTACTTTTTTCAAATATTTATTTCTATTGATTGTTATTAAAGGTTTACCTTGTGTTATCATCCAATGCTCAGATCTATGATAATGTTTTTGAAGGCTAATAGAAGATTTTGGGTTTATAGTTAATTCCTTTATTAAGAAGTTTTCTCCCTCAAATAAATTAACATATCTTCCCCATGGCCTGTAATAAACATTCTTTTTTTTAAAGTATTTTGATTTATTTTTTTTAAAAATTTTAGATATTTCTTTCCAACTTCCAAGATCAGACCAAGGTATATCCAATTTAATTCCGTTAATTTGTTTTGATTTTTCTAAAATCGCATAATCAAATGATTTTTCAGGAGTTTTTACAAATGAGGATTTATTCAAATAATAAGTATTATTTTTAAGTTTTGCTTTATTGACTGCTTTTAGACAATTCTTAAATGTTTTTAATTCATATTTTTTAAAATTGTTAATTATTGAATCTTTCCTAAGAAAAACCATCCCAGAGTTCCAATAACCCTTTTTTTTTATAACCTGTTTTGCTTTGCCAAATTTTGGTTTTTCAATAAATTTAATTACTTTGTTAATATTTCCTTTAATTTTTTTAGTTAAAAAATATCCATATTCGCTAGAAGGGTTTGTGGGCTTGATACCAAAAATAAAAATATTTTTACTATCTAAATTGATTTTATTTTTGTTGATTGCTCTATTTAAAATACTTGATTTTTCAATCAAGTGATCAGCTGCAAAAAACATTAAAGATTGTTTTAAGGGAACATCTTTTATTAAAGCAGCTGCTAAAATTGCTGGAGCTGTATTTTTTTTAGCAGGTTCCAATACAATTTTATATCTTTTAATCTTGCTTTTTTTGAGCACTTTTTTAACTTGTTTAAGATATTTCAAATTTGTACTGATAATTGGATAATCAAAAATAGAGTTTTTAATTCTTTCTAATGTTTTTTGTATTAATGTCCATCCTCCAAAATCTATGAACTGCTTAGCTTGATGTTTGTTTGTGTTAGGCCAAAGCCTCGTGCCTGCCCCACCACATAATATAACTGGTCTAATTTTCATTAAATGTCTGCGTAGACTTTAACTTCATTTTTGCCGCCTGGATGAGTCGGCGCTCCTAAATATGCGGGGCCTACAGTTTGAGCGTATTTCCAAAGTGTTCCGTTGCCAAAATTCATTTTTTTTGGTTTCCATTTTTTTCTTCTTCTAGTTAATTCTTTTTTCGAAAGACGAACATTAATTGTTCCTTTTTTTGCATCAAGATCAATAATGTCTCCATTTTTAAGAAGAGCTATTGGACCTCCTAATGATGCTTCCGGTCCAACATGTCCTATACAAAATCCTCTTGTGGCACCGGAAAAACGTCCGTCTGTTATTAAAGCTACTTTTTCACCTTTGCCTTGTCCATAGATAGCTCCTGTTGTTTGTAACATTTCTCTCATACCAGGACCACCTTTGGGACCTTCGTATCTAATTATAATAATATCTCCATCTTTATACTTTCTTTTTTGTACTGCTTTGTATGCAGATTCTTCTGTATCAAAACATCTTGCCTTACCTGTAAATTGTAATTTTTTTAATCCAGCAATTTTTACAATCGCTCCTTCGGGAGCAAGATTTCCTTTTAAACCAACAACACCTCCGTCAGGTGAAAGTGGTTGATTGTATTTTCTCATAACTTTTTGTTTTGTATTAAATTTAATATTTTTTAAATTTTCTCTAATTGTTTTTCCAGTTACAGTCATACATTGACCATGGATATATCCACCGTCCATTAAAGTTTTTAGCAACATTGGTACGCCACCTGCTTTCCACATATCTTTAGCCACATATTTTCCACCTGGTTTCAAATCAGCTAAATAAGGAGTTTTTTTAAATATTTTTGCAACATCCATTAAATCAAATTTAATTCCAATTTCATTAGCTATAGCAGGAAGATGTAAGGCAGCATTTGTTGATCCTCCTGTTGCCGCAACTATTGTTGCTGCATTTTCTAAAGCTTTTTTTGTTACAATATCTCTAGGTCTTATATTTTTTTTTAATAAATGCATTACAGCTTTACCGCTTTGTAAAGCATATTTATCTCTTTGTTCGTATGGCGCTGGTGTTCCGGCTGAATAAGGAAGCGCTAAACCAATTGCTTCTGACACACATGCCATAGTATTAGCTGTAAACTGACCACCACAAGCACCTGCGCTAGGGCAAGCTTTTAATTCTAATTTTCTTAATACATTTGCTGAGATTTTTCCTGAAGAATATTTTCCAACACCCTCAAAGACGTCAACAACTGTTATATCTTTTCCATTAAATCTGCCAGGCAAAATTGATCCTCCATATATAAAAACACTTGGTACATTTAATCTTACCATCGCCATCATTAATCCTGGTAAAGATTTATCGCACCCTGCAACACCAACTAATGCATCATAACAATGCCCTCTAACTGTAAGCTCTGTTGAATCAGCAATTACATCTCTCGAGATTAAAGATGATTTCATACCTTCGTGACCCATCGCTATTCCATCTGTTACTGTAATTGTGCAAAATTCTCTTGGTGTTCCACCTGAAGATTTAACGCCTTTTTTTACTGATTGAGCTTGTCTCATTAACGCTATATTGCAAGGAGCCGCTTCATTCCAAGTAGATACAACTCCAACAAAAGGTTTTGCAATATCTTTTTCAGTTAGTTTCATTGCATAATAAAAAGATCTTTGTGGAGCTTTGTCAGGACCCAAAGATGTATGTCTGCTAGGTAGTTTTTTTTTATTAAATTTTGGCATTAAATACTTTCAATTGTTGATGATATTTTTTCAATATCATTTTTTACATTACTATAGTTAGTTTTTTCTTGATCGACAATATTTTTTGGAGCCTTTTCAATGAAGTTTTTATTCTCTAATCTTTTAGAAATATCATCTAATTCCTTTTGATAGCTATTTTGCCTTCTAATCAGATTTTCTTTGATTAAATTCAAATCAATACTTTGATCAAAATATAATTTAAATACATCACCCAATATAACTAGTGTAGCGGATGGCTTATTTTGCTCTTTTATATAAAAATTATTAATGCGGCCTAATTTTTTTAAAACAGTATCATTTTTCTTAAAAAATAATTGGTCTTTTTTTTTAATTTTTTCAATTGAAACATCAATAAAGGAGCCTGGGCTGACGTTTAGCTCATTTTTAAATGATCTAATTTGAGTAATAATTTTTATTATTTTTTCAACTTCTTTAGAATGTTTGTCTTTTTTTGACTTGCAAGAAAGCCAGTTAGCGTGCATCAAAAAATCTTTTTTAGAATTGTCAAGTTTATTTACAAGCCAAATTTTTTCTGTCACAAATGGAATAAATGGATGCATTAAAATTAATATTTGTTTAAAAATATAACTAGCAACAGATCTTACTTCTTTGATGGACTTTTGATCTTTAGAATAAAGTATTGTTTTAGATAATTCTAGATACCAGTCACAATAAGAATGCCAAACAAATTGATAAGCATTTCTAGATGCTTCATCAAAACGGTAGTCTTTTATATTTTTTTCAACTTTTTTTAATGTATCTAATAATTCAATATAAATCCATTTATTAATATTTAAAGTTATTTTTGGTTTTTTTTTTGTATTTTTAAAATTGCACTTATTTATTTTCAAAAAATTATTTGCATTCCATAATTTATTTAAAAAATTTCTATAACCTTTAACTCTATCTTCTGAAAGTTTTACATCTCTTCCAGGAGACGCCATTGATAATAAAGTAAACCTCAAAGAATCTGCACTATACTTTTCTATAAGCTGAAGTGGGTCTATAACATTACCTTTTGACTTAGACATTTTTTGTCCTTTTTCATCTCTAACCAAGGCATGAACATAAACTTTTTTAAAAGGTTCTTTGTTTAAAAATTCCATTCCAAACATAGCCATTCTTGCAACCCAAAAAAAAATAATATCAAATCCTGTTACCAAAACAGATGTTGGATAAAATTTTTTCAGATAATCATTTTTGTTAGGCCAACCTAATGTTGCAAAAGGCCATAAAGCAGAAGAAAACCATGTGTCCAAAACATCCGAGTCTCTTAAAAGTTTTACATCTTTTTTATAAAATTTTTTTGCTATTTTTTTTGCATCATTTTCATTTGTGGCAACAAAAATTTTTTTATCTGGTCCATACCATGCTGGGATTTGATGACCCCACCAAAGTTGTCTAGAAATACACCATGGTTCAATGTTGTTCATCCATTGAAAATAAGTTTTTGTCCAGTTGTTTGGAAAGAAATTTGTTTTTTTTAATTTAACAATTTTTTTTGCTTTAATAGATAATTTTTTTGCATCCGCAAACCATTGCTCTGTTAAAAAAGGTTCAATTACAGAATTTGATCTATCTCCATATGGAACTTTATTTTTAATATTTTCTTCTTTAACTAGAAATTCACCTAATTCATTAAGAATTTTTTTTCTTGCTTCAAAACGATCTAAGCCAATATAATCTGCTGGTGCATTGTTATTAATTTTTCCATCTTCGGTAAATATATTAATTATTTCAAGTTTATTTCTTTTTCCTACTTCGTAATCATTAAAATCATGTGCTGGAGTAATTTTTACTGCTCCCGTTCCTTGCTCTGGATCAGCATATTGATCAGTAATAATTTTTATTTTTCTTCCTGATATTGGAATTTTAACAAACTTACCAACAACTGATTTATATCTTTGATCATTTGGATTAACAGCAACTGCCGTATCTCCTAACATCGTTTCTGGGCGAGTTGTTGCAATAATTATAAAATCATTAGTTGCATCTATAGAATATTTGATATGATATAATTTTGAATTAACTTCTCTTTGATTTACTTCAAGATCAGAAATTGCTGTTTTTAAAACTGTATCCCAATTAACCAATTTTTTTGATTTATAAATTATTTTTTTTTTATAAAGCTCTACAAAAACTTTAATAACTGATTTTGAAAGATTTTTATCCATTGTAAATGCATTTCTAGACCAATCACAAGAACATCCTAATTTTTTAAGTTGTTTTATAATTATCCCACCATATTGATTTTTCCATTCCCAAACTTTTTGAATAAATTTTTCTCTACCAATCTCATTTTTATTTATATTTTGATTTTCAAGTTTTTTTTCGACTAAAGCTTGAGTCGCTATACCTGCGTGATCTGTTCCTGGTTGCCATAAAGTTTCATAATTATTCATTCTATGATATCTAATAAGCAAATCTTGAATTGAATTATTTAATGCATGACCCATGTGTAAACTTCCAGTGATATTTGGTGGAGGAATAACTATGGAAAATTTTTTTTTATTTTTTTTAGGAACAAATAATTTATTTTTTTCCCAATATTTATAAATTACATTTTCTACATTTTGATGGTTATAAGACAAATTTTTCATTGTAAATTTAAGAGTTTTAAAATTGGTGCGCTTACTTGAGAATATTCTTTTCTTTCAATCAATTTACCTTTTTTCAAATATTTAACAATTTTTTTCAGATAATTATTCTTTTTTTCTATTGTTAGAAGAGTTCCGTTGTATTTATTTAGCTGATCAATTAAAAGGTTAGGATATTTTTCAAGGCAACCATTCACAAATATTAAATCATAAGGTTTTTCATCTAAAAAACCATTTGCTAATTCTCCCATAATGCAATCTATATTCTTAATATCAAAAAATTTAAGATTCTTTTTTGCTTTTTCATGAAGTGATACTTCGTTTTCAAGAGAAAAAACATGTGTAGAAATTTTTGATAATAAAATTGATGTATATCCTGTGGTCGCACCAATATTTAAGGTTTTTTTAAATTTTTTATTTTCAATAATCTTAAAAAATTTTGCAATAGTTGTGTTTTTCAAAATAAATCTATTATTATCAAAAAAATAATCTTCATCAATGTAAGCAAGGCTTTTTTCATTTTTATCAACAAAAAAATCTCGATCAATAGTACTAAAAAGATCTATAATAAATTTATTATTAAGACTATTTGGGATCAAATGCTTAATAATTATATCTGTCTTATTATTTTTCATAAGTTTTTAAGGACTTTTTTTTAATATAAACATATAATAATTTCAGTTAAAAATAAAAAATACTTGTTTAAAATTTATGGCCACGTGGCGGAATGGTTACGCAGAGGATTGCAAATCCTTCTATCCCAGTTCGATTCTGGGCGTGGCCTCCAAAAAAAATGTTGTTTTATACTTAAAAAAAAGTATGTTGACTAATATTACTATTCCTCGGTAGCTCAGTTGGTAGAGCAGTTGACTGTTAATCAATTGGTCGCAGGTTCGAGTCCTGCCCGAGGAGCCAAATTAACCTGTTTTTTCCTCGACTAACTTGTTGTTGCTTCCAACTATTTTTAAAAATTTTGCTTTTTGATCCGGAGATAATTCATCAAATAATTTTGATAAAAAATTATAATTTACGGATAAAAGTTGATTTTCATTTCCAGCATTTGCTGCGTTTTCAGCGTATTTTGGAAAGTCTTCAAAAAAATATTTTATAGGAACTTTTAAAAAATTAGATAATTGTAACAATCTCATAGAACTCACCCCGTTTGTTCCCTTTTCATATTTCTGTATTTGTTGAAATGTAACGTTTATTGCTTTAGCTACTTTTGTTTGCGTAAGACCAAGTGCAAGTCTTCGCTTTTTTAGTTTCTCACCTAAATGTTTGTTAAAGTTTTCTTCCATCTTGCCCCTCTCAAAAAAAGGAAATTCAATCCTATTATTCAGCTCAATGCAACCCTAAAAATTAAAAAAAATTAAGTCAAAAAGTGGATAATTTTTATTAATTTTTGACTTGACAATCTCATGTTTTTAGACATTAGCGATAATTTTTAAGGCGATATTCCCAATTCCCAGTCTTTTTAAAGCCTGCTTTTAACCATATTAAAGTTTCTTTATCGTACCAAATAGTTGTATTTAATTTTTTTTCTTTTGAAAGTTTAGGGTCTGATGAAGAAAAATTAAATTTTAATGCTTGGAACGATTTACCATCAAGTTCAAGAAGTTCCTCACCTAAAAATTTTACATTTTGTTCGATAATTCTTCCAGAAACTGCACTAACTTGCGAATTTTTATCTATAATCGAATGATTCCACCAGGTTCCAATTATAGAGTCTTTTGGCATTTTACCTTTAAAAGAAGATCCTTCAATAAAAAGAGAGTTATCTTTAAAAAAAATATTGCAAAATTTTTCTTTTTTATTTTGATTAGTTGTTGATGAAAATGAAACTAATTTATCATTAATATATTCTTCTTTGGCTAAAGCAGAGTATTTGTATAAAGTTAAACCGAGCTTTTTGATTTCAAAATTAATAACGCTTTTAACTAAAAGTTTATTATCGTCTCTATCAAAAGTATATATGTGTGTTCCAATAAATTGATTATTTCTATATAAATTAAATTCTAGTTTATTAAGATTTTTATAATGTGATGTATGTGCAAATCCAATACTAGAGCAGATAAAAAATAAAAAAATATTAATAAGAAAAATTTTTTTCTTTATTTTCACTGGAAATTTAAAGTATTTGACTTAAAAATAATTTAGTTCGATCGTTTTTAGGATTAGCAAAAAATTCTTTTGTTTCAGCTCTTTCAACTATCATGCCTTCATCCATAAAGATTACTTCGTCGGCTACTTCTTTAGCAAATCCCATCTCATGAGTAACTACTATCATAGTCATCCCGCCTTTCGCTAGATTAACCATTGCGTCCAAGACTTCTTTAATCATTTCTGGATCTAAAGCAGAAGTTGGTTCATCAAAAAGCATAATTTTAGGTTCCATGCATAATGCTCTAGCAAGGGCAGCTCTTTGCTGTTGTCCGCCGGATAATTGACCTGGAAATTTTTTTGCTTGATCAGATATTTTAACTTGTTCTAATTGTTTCATTGCTAATTCTTCGGCTTTTAGTTTTGGAATTTTTTTTACCCATATTGGTGCTAAAGTGCAGTTATCTAAAATTGATAAATGCGGAAATAAATTAAATTGCTGAAACACCATGCCAACTTCAGCTCTAATTTGTTCAATATCTTTTGTGTTTTCTGTAAGTTCAATTCCATCAACTACTATTTTTCCTTTTTGGTGTTCTTCAAGTCTATTTATACATCTAATTAATGTAGATTTTCCTGATCCCGATGGTCCACATACCACAATTTTTTGTTTTGGAGCAACTTCAAGATCTATATCTTTTAAAACCTGGAAATCTCCAAACCACTTATTTACTTTTTCCATTTGTATAATTTTTTCAGACATAAAATTTATCTATCCGTTTTATATTTTTTTTCTAATCTTTGACTATATCTGCTCATTGAATAACAAATAATCCAAAAGAGTATACCAGCAAAAACATATCCTTCTGTTGCAAAACCTAGCCAGTCTGGGTTTGTTTTTGCCATATCTATCATACCCACTAATTCAAGCAATCCAACAACTAAAATTAAAGGAGTATCTTTAACCAATGCTAAAAATGTATTGGCTATACCAGGAATAACAAGTTTTAAAGCTTGTGGCAGTATTACAAGCATATGTAATCTCCAGTATCCCATTCCAAGAGATTTAGCTGCATCATATTGCCCTCTTGGTAAAGCCTGAAGTCCACCACGTATAACTTCAGCCATATAAGCAGCCTCAAAAAGTGTGATCGCAATAATTACTCTAAAAAGTTTATCCATATAGACTCCGTCTGGTAAAAACATAGGAAACATTACAGAAGCCATAAATAATACTGTAATTAAAGGAACTCCTCTCCAAAACTCAATAAAACCAATTGAAGAATACCTTGTTACTGGTGCTGAAGATCTTCTGCCTAAAGCTAAAAACATTCCTATAGGAAAACAAAGTATTAAAGCAAAAATCGAAATAATAAATGTAAGAGAAAGCCCACCCCAAGCTGTAGTTTCAATCCATTCCAAGCCAAAATTACCACCTGAGATTAAATTAAACATGATAAATGGAAAAACAAATATTAAGAAAATAATTAAATATTTTTTTAATTTAATTGGAATATAGAATAAGGCTACAACTAGTGTGATTAACATAATAAATGAAGTGTTAATTCTCCAAAGTTCAGTGTTCGGATACAATCCATACATCAAACGTGGAAACCAAATTTTAATAAAAATCCAGCATGCCCCACTATCAGTACAATCCTCTTTTGTTGTGCCTACAAAATTAGCATCAATGATTAGCCAATTAAGGAGTGGTGGAATATTTTGGATTAAAACAAAAATAATTAACAAAGTTAATATAGAATTAAACCAATTAGAATTAATATTTGTGTTTAATTTATCCAACATTTTATTTCCTGAAAATTCTATTCTTAAATAATGAAGACCCAAAAAACCAAAAATTAGTGGTGTAAAATAATTTAACACTCTTGGAAAAAATGAAGTGATATTTACATCAAAAAGCGAATTTAGAGTTACATCAATCAAACCTAACGAAAATAAAAAAATTCCTATTGAAAAAAATAGATTAAATTTTTCTCTACTCGGTTTTCTTAAAAAATTTATATTTTTAATCATTTTTCTTTAATGGCTATTTTTTTGTTATACCAATTCATAAAAATTGAAATTACAATGCTAAGGCTTAAATAGGTAAGCATTGTAATAGAAACAATTTCAATAGCTCTTCCTGTTTGCATCATCGCAGTGCCAGCAAAAACTAAAACTATATCGGGATAAGCGATTGCTGCAGCTAACGAAGAATTTTTAGTTAAATTTAAATATTGATTAGTTGTAGGTGGTATAATTATTCTTAAAGCTTGTGGCATTACAACTAGTCTAAGTATTTGTCCTGGTGTTAAACCTATTGATGCAGCAGCTTCCTTTTGTCCCTTTCCAACACCCGTTATCCCTGCTCTGACACATTCGGCAATAAATGTTGCTGTATAAAGAGATAATGCTGCCGCCAAAGCCATTAATTCAGGAATTATTGCTACACCACCTATGTAGTTAAAAATGGTTTGTGACAATTGTTTAAGCTCAGGATATTCAAAAGTTAAAGAAACCCCACCAATCAAAAATGTTAATAACGGAAATAATACAATTAGCGAAGTAGATATAGAAAATACTGGTATTTGTTTTCCTGTTTGTTCTTGTTGTTTTTTTGCATATTTAAAAATAAAAACTACTGCAACTATTACTGCAATAATCGAATATAAAAAAACAGAAAAATTTGTCCAAATAAATTTGGGTACGTAAAGTCCCTTTACTGATAAATATGCTACATCAAAAAAATTAATCGCTTCCTTTGGCAAAGGTAATGCTCTTAGAGCTGCAAAATACCAAAAAAATAATTGAAGTAATAATGGAATGTTTCTAAAGATTTCAATGTACCATTCTGCAACTTTTGCAATTAAATAGTTTGATGACAGTCTAGAAATACCAATAATAACTCCTAGAATTGTTGCAAAAAATATACCTATACAAGCAACTAAAATAGTGTTTAAAAGCCCAACTAAATACGCTTTCGCATATGAGCTGGCTCCACTATATTCTATTAATGAAAATTGTATATCAAAGGATGCTTCTTCACCCAAAAAACGCAAACCAAAGTCAATTCCTCTATTCTCCATATTGACTTGTGCGTTGTATGCAAAGTATGCAAAAATAAAAACAATACCTAAAGCTGTTAATATTTGAGGTAAATAATATCTAAATTTCGGTCTAGAAGAAAAAAAATTCCCAATACTTTTATTAAATGTGCTTATTAAATTCATTTTAACCTAAATTCTTGAATACTATTGAGAATAAAAAAAAGGGCCAGAAAAATCTAGCCCTTTTTTTAAAAGTATTTAACAGATTATCTAGCTGGTGCTACGTAAAGGATACCACCTTTAGTCCAAAGGTTGTTAGGACCTCTGTCAGGTAATATTCCAGTATCTGCGATATTACGTTTGTAGCTTTCTCCATAATTACCAACTTGGGTAATAATGTTATAACTCCAATCGTTATCTAATCCCAAAGCTGCTCCTAATTCACCTTCAGCTCCAACAAGTCTTTTAATTTGTGGATTTTCTGAAGTTTTCATAGCAGAAGCATTTTGAGAATCGATACCGTATTCTTCAGCTTCAATCATAACGTTCAGTGACCAACGAACAATGTCTTCCCAAACTGAATCACCTTGACGAACAACAGGACCTAAAGGTTCTTTTGAAATCGTTTCTGGTAATACTATATGATCATCTGGGTTTTGCATTTTAGTTCTTTGAGCCGCTAAACCTGATTTATCAGTCGTATAAGTGTCACATCTTCCTGAATCGTAAGCTGCAACAACTTCGTCTGCTTTTTCAAACACAACTGGTTCATAAGAAATTCCTTTTGAAGTAAAAAAGTCTCTCATGTTTAATTCAGTTGTAGTTCCTATATTAACGCAAGCAGATAGACCGCTTTTGAAATCATTTGTAGATTTAATACCTGAATTTTTTCTAACCATAAAACCTTGGCCATCATAAAAATTCACACCAACAAATGTTAGACCAATGTCAGCATCACGTGACAAAGTCCAAGTAGTATTTCTTGATAGGATATCGATTTCACCTGATGTTAAAGCTGTAAATCTTTCTTTAGCACTTAGTGGAGTAAATTTAACTTTATTTGCATCACCTAATACTGCAGCAGCTACCGCTCTACATACGTCAACATCGACACCTGTCCAGTTTCCTGATGCATCAGCATTAGAAAAACCTGGTAGTCCCTGAGAAACACCACATCTTACCCAGCCTTTTTTCTGAGTGTTTTTCAGAGTTTTAGATTTCTTTGCAGCCATAGCTTCATTCGCAAATGCAAACAAAACTGTAAAAACTGCTAACAAAGAAATTGATTGTTTAATGTATTTATACATTTTTATTTTCCTCTTTATTGTTAACAATAAATTCAAATTTAAATTTGAATTAAGCGATAATCATCTATTGAAATGAATTGATCAACACTTAAGGTTTCCAATTTTAAGAATAATTTATCTAGATATAGTTATAATAGGATTTACATAACTATATTTAGTTTAAAAAAGGAAATTTTGGCGCGCCCTGAAGGATTCGAACCTCCGACCCACGGTTTAGAAAACCGTTGCTCTAGCCAACTGAGCTAAGGGCGCAATTTTTTTTGTTATAGCACAATAAATATTTTTATCTAGTATTTAAGAAAAAATCTTTTCAATAAAATCAAAAAGCTTAATAATTCAACTCTACCGATGATCATAAAAAGCATTAAAAAAGATTTAGATGCAAAATTTAGTTCATAAAAATCAAAATTTGTAATACTAAAATTATTAGAATTTACCGTATTTGTTAAAGTTAAAATCGATATTGTTAAAGATTTTTCAAAAGAGATATTGTTAAAAGACAATAGCCAAGACAAAAGAAAAAAGCAAAAAATAAAAAAAACAAAAGTTAAAAAATAATTTCTAATTTGGTTATCTTTAAATTTATATTTTGATAAAAACAAATTGGTATTATAAACGTATAGCGGTCTAACTAAAGAATAAATTTCTTTCAAGGAAAACTTAAACAAAACATACAATTTAATGAATTTAAGTCCAGAAGTAGTAGAAAATGAAGAACCCCCAATTATTGTTAAAATCAATAAAAAGAAAGCAAAACCTTTAAAATCATCATCTAGGCCAAAGCCAATGTTTGAAAGACTGCTAACAATCGAAAAAAATAAGTTTGAAAACAAATAATAATCTTTAAGAAAAATATATGAAAGAAAGGTAACAAAAATTAAAAAAGAAAGAAGATAAATATCCTCGTAGAAATTATTAATATCAAATTTTTTCAAAAATAAATTATAAAATAGATAAAGATTAAACAAAGGTATTAACATACAAAGAGTAAAGAAAAATTTTTGATTATTATTTCCAATTACATCTAACAAGGAATTTGAGGGTAAAAATCCACCTGATGAAATAATAGTCATTGAAAGATTTAATGAATCAAAAAGTCTAAAATCTATAAAAGTAAACACAAAAAAAATAATTAATGTCAAAAAAGAATAAATAAATAATATTTTAAGATATTGATGTTTGATCTCTGATAGATTCAGCCATTCTAAATTTGAAAAAAAAAGTTTTATTTTTAAATTTGAAGAATCGGTCAATAAAAAAAGAGAGAAAAGAAAATATAATCCTCCTAACCATTGTGAGCTTGATCTCCAAATCAATAAGGATTCATCAATATTGGACGGAAAGTTAAAAATAGAAAAACCCGTTGTAGTAAAGCCTGAAACAGATTCAAAGTAAGACTCAATAAAAGATAATTCATAAATACTAAAAAAGTAAGGAATAGAAATTAAAATAGGAAAATAAAAAAATCCAATTATAACAATAAATAATTTTTCAAAAAAATTAATTTGTTTTATGTCTTTTTTTTGTAAATAAATAAAAAAAAACCCAAAAATAAATGAAATAAGAAAACATAAGAAATATGATTTAATGTTTAAATAAAATTCAAAATAATATGAATATAATATGTGTAATATTGAAAATAGAGAAATTATAATTGAAAAGATTCCTAAAAATAAAGATATTGATCTAAACATTGGTATTTTAATTTTTGGTTAACTGATACTAAATAAATTTTCCACTTTATCTAGTTGATCTCTTTTTGTTAACAACACAACCATATCATTTTTTTGAAAAACAAAACTAGATTTAGGAATAATAATATCATCTTTTCTTAGGATTGCGCCTATCCTTATTTCTTTTGGTAAATCAGAATCTTTTAATGATTTGTTTATTAATTCCGAATTTTCACTTATGCCTGCTTCAATAAATTCATATTCTCCATTCAATACACTATAGACTGTTCCAATGCTGCCTTTATGAACATGTTTTAAAATCGTTGAAACTGTCATTACTCTCGGATCAACAAGATCATCTATTTTTAAATACGATTGCAATAAATTATAATTTTGTTTATTTACAAGTGCTATTGTTCTTTTCTTTGTAGAAATTTTTTCAGCTAGAACGCTTGCCATAACATTATTTTCATCATCGTTTGTTAATGCTAAAACAGTTTCTATCCCATCAATGTTTGCCTCATTTAAAACCTCTTCATCCAGTCCATCTCCATTAATAACAATTGAATTATTAAGTTTGCTAGCAATAAATTCTGCTCTATCCTTATTTTTTTCTATTATTTTAATTCTTATTTCTTCAAAATTTTCTTCAAGATTTTTGGCTAAGTAAAAACCTATATTTCCACCACCTATAATTAAGATTTTTTTTGCTATCTTTTCTTCATGACCAAAGGCAGACAAAGTTCTATTTAACTGTGATGAATTTATAACTACATAAGCTTTATCATTAACAATCAATTTGTCATTTTTTCCAAGAATTTTAAATTTCTCGTTTCTTATTACTCCAACAATGTTTGCTTCTAGATCTGGGAACATTTGTGTTAATTTTGTAAGCTGTATATTTGCTAATGGACAGTTTTCTTCAACTGTAATTTCCAACATTCTTATTTTATTTTTAGCAAAAGGAACGTTATCAAGAGCCCCTGGTGCTTCCAACTTTCTTTGTAGAGATTTTGCAACCTCTAATTCGGGAGAAATGATAACATCGATAGGCAGATTATCTTTGCTAAATAATTTACCGTATTGGGGCTCTAAGTATTCTTGAGATCTAATTCTTGCTATTTTTTTTGTAATTTTAAAAATTGATTGGGCAATTTGACAAATAACCATATTAACTTCATCATTTCTAGTAACCGCTATAATCATATCTGTGTCTGTTGCGCCTGCTTTTTCTAAAATAGAAGGCTGTGTAGCTTTTCCTAAAATAACTTTGACATCCAATGAAGCGCTAACTTTTTGAATGTCTTCGCTTGATTGGTCAACGATAGTAACAGAATGACCTTGTGCACTAAGTTGAGTTGCTATAGAGACGCCCACTCTACCTGCGCCACAAATTATAATATTCATTAATTTATTCCTTTTATTCTCAAAGATTTTAATTTTCTATGTAAAGCAGATCTTTCCATTCCTATAAAATCAGCTGTTTTTGAGATATTACCTTTAAATCTTTTTAATTGTGTAGATAGGTAATTTTTTTCAAAATTTTCTCTAGCTTCTTTAAGAGGCACAGATAGATTTTTTTCTGATTTTTCAATATCATATGGAGATATTTTCTTTAGTGAATCGTTTATAATTTTATTCACATTTATACTTTTTTCATTTGGTGACAAAATTGATATTCTTTCAACTAAATTTCTTAGCTCTCTAACATTTCCCGGCCAATCATAATCAAAGAAGCTGGGGTTATCTAAAACAATATTAAAATTTGAAATATTGTTATTTTGAGATATTTTATCTTTAAAATATTTTATTAACTCAGGAATATCTTCTACTCTATTTTTTAAAGGTTCAAGTACAATTGGGACAACGTTTAACCTGTGGTATAAATCTTCTCTAAAATTTCCATTAGTGATTTCTTTTCTTACGTCTTTGCTAGATGTACAAATAATTCTAACACTAACAGAAATATCATGGTTTCCATTTATTCTTTTAAATTTTTGATCAGTTAAAACTCTTAATATTTTAGATTGAGTTTCTAATGGAATTTCTGATACCTCATCTATAAGCAATGTTCCATTCGAAGCTTTTTCAAAAGCACCATAATTGATTGTTCCATTTTCATTTTCTGATCCAAATAATTCTAATTCATATTTTTCAGGATCAAGTAATGCTCCATTTAAAATTATAAAAGGATTTTTAGATCTTATTGAACCTTTATGTATTTTTCTTGCGACTAATTCTTTCCCTGATCCAGCGGGTCCAAAAATAAAAATTCTACTCTCTGTGGAAGATAATTTCTTAATTTGTTCTCTTAATTTTGTTATTGAATCACTTATCCCTATCAATTCATAAGAATGAAATAACTTGTTTTGTAAGTTTTTGTTTTCTTTTTTAAGCTTGTGATTTTCTTCAGCTCGTTTTACAAAATTAATTAATCTTTCTGAATCAAAAGGTTTTTGAATGAATTCAAATGCTCCTGATTTCAATGAATTAACGGCCATCTGTATATTTGCATGACCAGATATCATTATAACAGGAATATCGTTGTCTTTCTTTTTTATATGGTTTAAAAGCTCTATCCCGTCAGTATCTCCTATTCCAAGTTTAACATCTATAATTGCAATATCAGGAAGTTTTTTATCAATTTCTGATAAGGCGTGATGATAATCTCTTGCCTCTCTTACGTGATATCCATTATCTTTTAAGATAGACAACAAGATAGATCTTATATCTGAATTATCGTCAATAACTAAAATTTCAGTTGACATTTTTTGGTAAAATAATTTCTACTCTAGCTCCGCCAGTTGATAACGTTAAAAAATTAATCTTTCCTTCATGGTCATTAATAATTTTGTTTACTATTGCTAATCCTAATCCTGTTCCATAAGTTTTAGTTGTAAAATAAGGTTTTACAATTCTATCCAAATCTACTTTTGAAAAACCTGAGCCATTATCATCGATTCTACATATTATATAGTTACTTTTTTCTCTAATATCTATATCGATTTTCTTAGCAAAATCACCATCTTTTTTACTTTTTTCTTGCAAAGACTCTATTGAATTTTTGATTAAGTTTATAAAAACTCTATTTAATTGTTCTTGATCAGCGTTGATATATGTATTTTTTATTTTTGAAGAAAAATTAAAATTTATATCTTGATTTGAGAGATTAACTAAATCTAAATTATTGTTAATAATTTCTTTCAAGTCTACTTTTTGCAAAATAGGTTTTGGCATTCTTGCAAAATCGGAAAATTCATCTACAAGTTTTTCAATATCTTTGATCTGTTTATTTATTGTTTTTAAATATTTTTCAAAATTTCCTTTGTCTTTAGAGATTTCTTTTAAATATTTTTCTCTTAATCGATCTATTGATAATTGTATTGGTGTTAAAGGATTTTTAATTTCATGAGCAAGTTTTCTAGCAACATTTTCCCATGCCTCATGTCTTTCTGCTGATAACAGTTTTTCCTGTTGAGATTTTAAACGATCTATCATTGAATTAAAATTTTTATTTAATTTAGTAATAGCTTCATCCGCTTCAACTAAAGGAACTTTTGTATCGAGATTACCAGCACTTATATTTTCAGAAGCACTTATAAGATTTGAAATTGGTTTAAAAAAACTGGAAGCAAATCTAAGAGCTATAGTAATTGATAAAAATAGTAACAGCGTAACTACTATAATATAAATTAAAGCAAAAGTTATTTTTATTCCGGTTCGTTTGTTTTCAACTGTATAATAAAAATTTATCGCTTGTTCAGTTTCCTTTAGATAGTTTATTATTTTTGGATCCAAAAATTTAACTATATATAAATAAGTATCTATATAATTGTTTAATTTTAATAAAGCGGAAGATCTATTTGTTATTGCATCAGTAATCTTGATAGGTCTATTTTCTACAGAAAGTAATTCAAAAGCTTTTTCTTGGGGTGGAAGATATTTCAATGTAACATCAGCAACGCTTGAAATTATTTGTTTTCCTGAACCATCTATAAGATGAATCTCATCAAGTCTTCTTAATAATCTTTGATTTCTAAGAAGATTTTTAAAATAATTGGGGTTATCATAAAATACATTAACTTGCCTATTAACATCAAGGGCAACTAAAAGAATATCAGCTTCGATAGTATTTCTTACTTCATCAACATAGTTTTTTGCAATATCATATGAATTATTAACTGCTGTTGTAATTTTTTTATCTAAATATTTTTCTAAAGTGACTGAAAATAATACTAGTGAAAAAATTGCAATTAAAATTGAAGGAATCAATGTGGCAATTGAAAACAAAGCAACATATCTTGTATTTGCCTTTGAACTTATTCCTTTATTATTTTGACCTCTAGTGATAGTAAAAATTTGTTTTAATATTAATAAGAAAAAAATAAGAACTAATACTAGATCTGCAATTAATAATAATTGAAGATCTATATTTTTAGACTTAATAAAATTTTCATCAATAAATACAAAAAAAGTTAATATACCTAAGGCAAGACATGCAAAAAAAACAGCAAAAATCCATTTATTTTTTTTTATAAAAGTTACCATTTTAAAATATTAAAATATTTAGATTATTAATGATATATAATACATTATGAGCCTTTGTTTAATACTATTAGCTGCCGGAGATAGCAAAAGATTAAAATCTAACCTGCCAAAGCCTTTTATATTGGTTAACAATAAAACAATAATTGAACATTCTCTAAGAATTTTAAAATTAAATAAAAAAATAAGAAAAATTATACTTGTTTTCAATAAAAAACATAAAAAGAAAATTGATCAAATAAAGAATAATGATTTAATAAAAATTACTGGAGGAAAAACAAGAAAAGTAAGCACTCTAAAAGGTTTATTAGTTGCCAAAAAACTCAAATTTTCAAAAGTTTTAATTCATGATGCCGCAAGAGCAAATCTTTCTGATAAATTGTTAAAAAATATAATCAATAAACTTTCCTCAAATAAAGCTGTCGTTCCTTATATTAAGGTTAAAGATACAATAAAATATAAAAGAAATATTGTTCAAAACAAAAAAAGAGAAAATTACATGCTTACTCAAACACCGCAGGGCTTTGATTTAAAAGATATTTTGAATTTACATAAAAAATATAAAAACACGGATTTTACAGATGATGCCTCTTTATTTGTTCGTGAAAAAAGAAAAATAAAATTTATAAATGGTGAAGAAGAAAATTTCAAAATCACAAATAACAAAGATTTAAAATTATTTAAAAAAATAAAATCAGGAATTACAAGTTATGGTATAGGATTTGATATTCACAAATTAGAAAGAGGTCGAAAACTTTATCTTGGTGGAATTAAAATACCCTATCATTCTGGGTTAAAAGGACACTCAGATGGTGACGTTATAATACATGCTTTAATTGATGGACTATTAGGTGCATGTAAATCAAAAGATATTGGAACTTTATTTTCTAACAAAAGTTCAAAATTCAAAAATATTAGATCAATAAAATTGCTTAAAAAAGTTTTAGATCTAATTGGAGTAAAAGGATATGAAATAAATAATATTGATATTAATGTAATTGCGGAAAGACCTAAAATAAACAAACATAGAAACAAAATAATAAATTCTATCAGTAAGCTTTGTAATATTAGTGAAAAACAAATAAATATAAAAGGAAAGACAGCAGAAAAACTTGGTTTAATTGGAAAAGAAAAAGCTATAGCTTCTGAAGTAATAACCTCGGTAATTAAATATGATTGATAAAATTGGAAAAAATATTTTAACTTTATTTGGTATTGGCTATTTTAAATATGCTCCTGGAACAACAGCTTCAATTGTAACATGTGCCTTTTGGTTACTTTTATATTCGCTAAAAATTAATTTTTTATTACTAGGTTTTTTGTATTTAATTATTCTAATTTATTCCATAATCCTTATAGACAAATTATCTAAAAAATTTAGTGAGATCGATGCAAAAGAAATTGTTATTGATGAATTTTCAGGAATGTCTTTAGCATTGTTCCCTTTTTATGCATACCTTGGAATTAAAGGATGGTGGGATAGCATGGATGATTTTGTTATAGCCGTAATAGCTTGTTTTATTTTATTTAGATTTTTTGATATTTTAAAACCCTTCCCAATAAATTTGATCGATAAAAAATTGAAAAATGGATTAGGCGTTGTCCTGGATGATGTAGTTGCTGGCATTTTTTCATCATTAATAGTCTGGATAACAATATTTTATATTCTTTAATGTACAAAATAATTAACATAATTAAAAAATTAAAATGAAAAAACTTTCACAAAAAATAATTAAATTATTAACCAAAAAAAAACTTAAGATTTCTTTTGCTGAATCTTGCACTGGAGGCTTGCTTTCTAATACTATTACTTCAATTAAAGGATCTTCAAAAATATTTACTCTTGGTTTGGTTACTTATTCCGATGAATCTAAAATTAAACTTCTTAAAGTTCCAAAAGATATAATAAAAAAATATGGTGCAGTTAGTCAGGAAACTTGTCTAGCTATGCTTAATAATCTAAATAAAATTGGTAAAACAAATATTGCAGTCTCTATTACTGGAATTGCTGGACCTAGGCCTAAAGGAGCTACAAAGAAAAAGCCTGTGGGTTTAGTCTATATTGGAATTAAAAAAGCTAATAAAATTAAAGTAGATAAATATCTTTTTAAAAATAAAGGTCGTTCTTATATTCAAAAAGCTGCAGTTAACAAATCTTTAAAAATGATTTTAAGTATCCTCAAATAGCTCAATTGCCCTTTTTTCAAAAGCATCTGCTATCTTTTTAAGACCTAAATCAAAAGATTTAATCATAAGAATATTTAAAATTTTATTTTTCAGTTCAAAATCAACATGAAAATCTACCTCACTTGAATTTCCGGTTTCTCTAAAAAACCAATTATTTTCTAAATGCTTCAATGGTCCGTCCATATTGGTAACATGTATGGAGTCTTTCAATTTGTCATAAACAACAAAACTTTTATAAGTTTCTCTAAAAAAACTTTTTCCAATAGTAAGGTCAGCTGTTATTTCTACTTTATTTCCTTTATCTATTTTTTCATGAATTTTTCCACCTAGGCACCAAGGAACAAATTCTGGATATTTTTCAATATCAAGAACCATTTTGATTAGATCTTTTTTAGAACAAGGAATTTTTTTTGTTATTGAAGCTGATGGCATTGAGACTGTTTTTCTCTCAATTGTTTCATTTTAGAAAAATCTTCGTCTGCATGATAAGAAGATCTTGTAAGAGGTGAGGAAGCTACAATTAAAAACCCTTTTGATAGAGCGATACTTTTTAATTCTTCAAACTCTTCCGGATGAACATATCTCTGTAAAGGATGATGTTTTGTTGAAGGTTGTAAATATTGACCAATTGTTAAAAAATCAACTTTAGCTGAAATTAAATCATCCATAACTTGCAATACTTCATCTCTTTTTTCACCAAGCCCAAGCATAATCCCTGACTTGGTAAATATTTTTTTACTAATTTTTTTAACTGAATTTAATAAATCTAAAGATCCAAAATATCTAGAACCGGGTCTAACTTTCACATAAAGACTTGGCACTGTTTCAATATTGTGATTAAAAACATCTGGATTTGCATCTACAACTTTTTTATAAGACTCACCTTTTCTCAAAAAATCAGGAGTTAAAACCTCAATTGTTGTTTCTTCATTAAGTTTTCTTGTTTCTTCAATAACTTTTGCAAAATGCTCTGCTCCTCCATCTTTCAAATCATCTCTATCAACAGAAGTTATTACAACATGTTTAAGATTAAGTTGGTTTGTGGCTCTAGCAATTTTAATTGGTTCAAATGGATCCAATAAATTTGGTTTTCCAGTTTTGACATCACAAAAAGCACATGCTCTGGTACAAATATCACCCATTATTAAAAAGGTGGCATGTCTTTTACTCCAACACTCTGCAATATTAGGACAATTTGCTTCCTGGCAAACTGTATGAAGTTTATTTTTATTTACTATGCTTTTTGTTAAAAAAAATTCTTTTGAATTTATTAATTTTGATCTTATCCAATCAGGTTTTTTTTTAATTGGGCTTGAAGGTTTGTTAACTTTTTCTGGATGTCTAATTTTCATTTTGTTGTATCAAATAAACTTTTTCATTTGATTTACCATAAAAAAGTTTTTCTCTAAGTAATATTTCTAAATAATCTAAATCAATGCTATCTGATAAAAGTAGATTCTTTTTTTCAGTTGTTTCAATTTTTTTTGTTAGTGTAGTTTTTTTTACCTCTAGATCTTTTAATTTATTTTTTTTCTCAAAAAGAGAAATCAATCCTCTCTCGCCATCTAATAGATTTGTAATTATGTAAATAAATAAAAAAGCTATAAACAAAAAATGATAGTTTTTCTTAAAAATTTCTAAAATCTGCATATTTTAAATTTTAGCCATTTTTGCTTGTTTTCCAAGCTCTTCTTCTATTCTTAATAATCTATTGTATTTAGAAACTCTTTCTGATCTCGCTAAAGAACCACTTTTAATTTGAGATGATTTTGTCTTAACAGCAAGATCTGCAATAAAAGTGTCTTCTGTATCACCTGAACGATGAGAGATAATTGTGCTAAAATTATTTTTTTTAGCTAATTCAATAACATTTAAAGTTTCTGTAAGAGTTCCTATTTGATTTGGTTTTATTAATATAGAGTTTGCTGATTTGTTATCTATACCTTTTTTAAGCCTTTCTTGATTGGTTGCAAAAAAATCATCTCCCACGATTTGTATCTTCTTTCCTACCTCCAAAGTTAATTTCTTCCAGGCATTCCAATCTTCTTCAGCAAAAGGATCTTCAATAGATTTTATAGGATATTTTGAAATAATTTTTTTATAATAATCAATTACATCATTTGTTTTAATGTAATTTTCAGATTGAATTGAATAATTTCCGTTTTTATCAACAAGTTCATTGGCAGCCACATCTAAGCATATTGAAATATCTTTTCCGGGTATTAATTTTGAACTTTCTATTGATTGTACTAACAAATCTAATGCTTCTTCATTTGAATTAATTGATGGAGCAAACCCTCCTTCGTCACCAACATTAATTAATAGTTTTTTGGATTTTAAAATTTTTTTTAAATTTTGAATTACTAAAAAACACTTTTCAATAGCGTCCATAAAATTTTTTGCAGAATCTGGTCTGATCATAAATTCTTGTATCCTAAGATCGTTATCCGCATGTGCTCCTCCATTAATGATATTCATTAATGGATAAGGTAGAGTAACTTCATTATCTAAAACACTGTAATCAAAATTATTAGAAATATGAGCTGCTTTTGCTATTGCTAATGAGACTCCAAGTATAGCATTTGCTCCTAAATTTTTTTTATTTTCTGAATTATCGAGATCTAATAATATTTGATCAATTTTTTTTTGATCATTTACATCTTGACCTTTAATTTTTTTAACAATTACAGAATTAATATTATTAACAGCTTTTAAAACACTTTTTCCTAAAAAATAATCTTTATTATCATCACGTAATTCATAAGCCTCGAAAGCTCCTGTTGATGCTCCAGAAGGAACAATCGATGAAGCTTTTACATTGTTGTCTAAAAAAATCTCAGCTTCAACTGTTGGATTGCCCCTACTATCAAAAACCTGTCGACCTTTGATATTAGTTATTTTTGCCATTCTTAATTAATTTATCTATGTCTAATAATTGCTTTAATAAATTTTCCATTTTAGATAATGGAACCATATTAGGACCATCTGATGGCGCATTATCTGGATCAGGATGTGTTTCTATAAAAATTCCAGCAACACCAACTGCTATTGCAGCTCGTGCTAAATATTCAACAAACTCTCTTTGTCCCCCACTTTTTTCTCCTAATCCGCCAGGTTGTTGAACTGAATGTGTTGCATCAAAAACTACTGGATATCCATTTTTTGCCATAATAGGTAGAGCTCTTAAATCTGAAACTAAAGTGTTATAACCAAAGCTTGCACCTCTTTCGGTAACTAAAATATTTTTATTTCCGGATTCTTCTATTTTTTTTGTTACATTAACCATGTCCCATGGTGCCAAAAATTGACCTTTTTTAACATTAATTACTTTACCTGTTTTTGCAGCCGCAATAAGCAAGTCCGTTTGTCTACATAGAAAAGCTGGTATTTGTAAAACATCAACATGTTTTGAAACAATCTGACATTGTTCAGCATTATGTACATCGGTTAATACAGGTATGCCAAGATCTTTTCTTATTTTGTCAAATACTGGCAAAGAATATTCAAGACCCGCCCCCCTTTTGCCTTTAAGGCTTGTTCGATTAGCTTTATCAAATGAAGTTTTATAAATTAACCCAATATTCAATTTGGTTGTTATATCTTTTAAATTTTTTGCTACGTCCATAGCATGTTTTTCATTTTCAAGCTGACATGGTCCAGCAATTAGTGTGAAAGTTTTATCATTAGAAATACTTAGTTTTCCACAATTTATAGTCTTATTTGACATTAATTTTTTTCCTGATTTTTTATTGAAGCTTTTATGAACGAACAAAATAACGGGTGTGGTTCAAAAGGTCTAGACTTAAATTCAGGATGAAATTGAACTCCAATAAACCACGGATGATTTTTAAGTTCAATAATTTCGGGCAAGAGTCCATCGGGTGATAAAGCTGAAAATATTAGACCTTTTTTTTCAAATTTTTCTTTATAATTAATATTTACCTCATACCTATGTCGATGCCTTTCGCTAATTTTTTTCATTGAATATATTTTTGAAATTAAAGAATTGTTTTTTAATACAGCATCATATAATCCCAATCTCATTGTTCCGCCCAAATCTTTGTTATTTCCTTTAAATACTTTTTTACCTTTTTTCCATTCATTTAACAAACCCACAACGGGGGTGCAGCTATTACCAAACTCACTCGAAGACGCATTCTTTATATCTAATAGATTTCTTGCTCCTTCAATAATTGCCATTTGCATACCAAAACAAATTCCAAGAAATGGTATATTATTCAATCTTGCATATTTTATGGCAGAAATTTTTCCTTCACTGCCTCTTTTTCCAAAACCTCCTGGAATTAAAATACCTGATATATTTTTTAATTTTGAGCTAATATTGTTATTATTAAGCTCTTCTGAGTCAATTCTACTCAAATTAATTTTAAAATTATTAAAAATACCCCCATGTGTTAAGGCTTCATCTAAAGATTTATAAGCATCTTTTAAATCAACATATTTTCCGATTATACCAATATTGACTTCTTTTTTTGAATTTAAGACTTTGTTAGTAATATTTTTCCATCTACTAAGATCTGGTTTTTTTGAATTTTTAATTTTAAAATATTCTAAAACCCTTGTATCTAATTTTTCTTTATTAAAAGAAATGGGTGCTTCATAAATTGTTCTTACATCTACTGTTTCAATTACATTTTCAATATCAATATTACAAAATAGTGAGATTTTTTTTCTTTCTGCTAAAGGAATATTCTTCTCAGATCTACAAATAATAATATCAGGTTGAATACCAATGCTTCTTAATTCTTTTACAGAATGTTGAGTTGGTTTAGTTTTTAGTTCTCCGGATGCTTTCATATAAGGAACTAAAGTAAGGTGAATAAATAAACTATTATTTCTGCCAATTTCATTTGCAAACTGTCTTATCGCTTCAAGAAAAGGCAAACTTTCTATATCACCAACCGTTCCACCTATCTCACAAATTACAAAGTCTTCGTCTTTTATTTTGTGAGAAATAAATTTTTTTATATGATTAGTTACATGGGGAATAACTTGAACTGTTCCTCCAAGATATTCTCCTTTTCTTTCTTTTTTAATTATATCGTTATAAATACTCCCGGTTGTAATATTGTCAGATTTTGTAGAAGATATTCCTGTAAATCTTTCATAATGTCCCAGATCTAAGTCTGTTTCTGCTCCATCATCTGTCACAAATACCTCCCCATGTTGAAAGGGATTCATTGTTCCGGGATCAACATTTAAATAAGGATCCAGCTTTCTAATTCTAACTTTAAAACCTCTAAGCTGTAACAATGAAGCTAGAGATGCGGATGACAAACCTTTACCAAGTGATGAGACCACGCCGCCAGTGACAAATACATATCGCGCCATGGAAGGACATTATACTCAATAAAATTTAAAATTAAAAGAAATTAATTACTAATTTTTTGGAATTTCAGGCAAAGAATCTTCTTCTTTTTCTTCCATCTTATCAATTACTGAACCTGGATCTGGCAAATCTTGTCTTGTAATAATCGTTAAACTTAAACTGCAAATAATAAATAGAGCGGCAACTATGCCTGTAGCTTTGGAAAGAAAATTACCCGCAGATCTAGAAAGCATAAAATTTTCTTGAGAAACTCCTATTCCTAAAGCTCCACCCTCTGATTTTTGTAGTAAAATTAAAATTACAAGAATAACAGCAAATATAATATTAAGAGTTAAGAGAATATTTTCCATTTGGATTACTTATAGTAATTTCTAATTATATCAATAAATTTCTTTTTGCTTTGTGATGCTCCTCCTATTAAAAAACCATTGATATCCTTAATATTTCTAAATGTAGAAATAGTTTTTGGATTTACAGAACCACCATAAATTATTTTAACTTTATTTTTATATTTTTTTGAAAATTTACTTTTGATAAAAGTAATTGTTTTTTTTAAATCTTTAATTTTTGGAATAATGCCAGTTCCAATTGACCAAACAGGTTCATAAGAAATAATAATATTTTTTATATTTTTTATATTTTTAAGACCAATTTTAATTTGTTTAGACAAAACTTTATTAGTATCTTTATTTCTTTTTTCTTTTAAAGTTTCTCCAATGCAATAAATAACGGTAAGGTTGTTTTTAATAGCTGATTTAATTTTAAGATTTATTAATTTATTTTTTTCACCTAAATTTCTACTTTCTGAATGTCCAAGAATAACATACTTGGCTCCTGTGTTTTTAATCATCTTAGAGCTTACAAAGCCTGTGAAAGGACCATTTTCTAAATGGTGACAATTTTGAGCTCCAATAGCAATTTTGCTTTTTTTAAACTTCAAAGAAAAAAAATTTAATAATGTATAGGGTACACAAAAAATAATTTTGTCTTTTTTTTTTGTAACAGCGTTTATAGAAGAATTTATTGATTTTAGAATTTTTATAGACGAAAAGTCGCCATACATTTTCCAATTTCCTATAAAATACATATTTTTTTTTGCCTCAATTAAGTTTTAATTTATAGATTTCTACCTTATAAATCAATTTACTAAAAATAACAGCAATGCTTGCAATAATTAGAAAATTTTCAAATACAAAATGGGCAGCCATTTTATTAAGTATATTAATCATACCTTTTGTTTTTTGGGGAATGGGCGGAAACTTTAATGCTGGAAATAAAAACACAATTGTACAAATTAATAATAAAAAAGTTTCAACAAAAGAATTTATGGACTACTTAAATTCTTTAAACCTAACTACTGATGTAATAAAAGAAAATATTGATAATTCTATATTAGAACAACTTCTGACTGAGTTTGTTGGAAACAAACTATTATTGTTAGAAATTGAAGATTTAAAATTAGAATTATCTGATAACTCCCTTGCAAAAATAATTAAAAAGAATAAGCAATTTTTAGATGAAACTGGAAACTTCTCAAGAACTAAATATGAAAAATATTTAATTTCAAAAAATTTTACTCCACAAATGTTTGAAAATCAAATTATGGAAAATCAAAGAAAAAAATTATTATTTAATTACATTAGTGGAGGAACTTATTCTCCTAAATTTATGGTTAATAAAATTTTTAGTGATCAAAATAAAAAAATATATCTAAAAATGATTAATATTAAAAATTTGTATAAAATGGAAGTTAAAGAAGAAGATATCAATAAATTTATAAATGATAATAAAGAATTTTTAAAAGAAAAATTTGTTAAATTTAGATATGCTGAAATTAAACCTGAATTAATTTCTTCAAATGA
>CACKTW010000009.1 GCA_902603215.1 uncultured Pelagibacteraceae bacterium | reverse complement strand
TTAAAATGTTTGGTTATCCAATAAATGTCGCTATTGGCACCTCTGCTGCCATTGGATTTTTGATTGCTTTAATTGGAGCAGCAGGTTTTGCGATTTCAGGAACCTATCTTAATATTAATGCTCCGTTAAGTTTAGGATTTATTAATATTCCAACATTTTTAATTTTTATTCCAATTACTACATTTATGGCTAAGATTGGGGCTGAAACTGTTCATAAATTTAATAAAGAATTAATTGGAAAGATATTTGGTATTTATCTTTTTATTGTGGCCTGTGGTTTATTTCTTGAATATTTAAAATTTTAGTGCAAGCTTATTATAAGGAGCGCAAATTTTTTTATGACAATCTCAAATACTTATAAATCGGGACGTCATTTTCTTCAGATACCAGGTCCGACAAATATTCCTGATAGGGTGTTACGTGCCATGGATTATCCTATTATTGATCATCGTGGATTAAAATTTGCTAATTTAACAAAAAGTATACTTGATAGAATTAAAATGGTTTTTAAGACTAAAGAACCAGTTGTTATTTATCCTGCTTCAGGAACTGGCGCTTGGGAGGCTGCCATAGTAAATACATTAAGTGAAGGTGATAAGGTATTAATGTTTGAAACTGGCCATTTCTCCTTTCTTTGGTTAGAGATTGCAAAAAAATTTAAATTACAGGTAGATTTTGTTCCAGGTGATTGGAGAACCGGTGTAGATCCAAGAATAGTAGAACAAAAGTTAAAAGATGATAAAGAAAAGAAAATTAAAGCAATTTTTGTAGTTCATAACGAAACCTCAACAGGAGTAACTAGTAAAATTTCCAAAATTAGAAAAGCAATTGATGATGCTAACCATCCTTCTTTATTTTTTGTTGATACCATTTCATCATTAGGATCAATAGATTATAGACATGAGGAATGGAAAGTTGATGTCACTGTAGGAGGATCGCAAAAAGGTTTATTACTTCCTCCAGGTCTATCATTTAACGCATTAAGTTCAAAAGCAATCGAAGCATATAATAGATCAACACTTGCAAAATCCTATTGGGACTGGAAACCAATGTTGGAAAATAATAAAAATGGTTTTTTTCCATATACACCAGCAACAAATTTGCTATATGGTCTAAATGAAGCTTTAAACATACTATTAGAAGAAGGATTAGAAAACGTTTTTAAAAGACACAATAAGCTTGCAGAGGCATCAAGAAGAGCAGTAAGAGCATGGGGATTGGAAATACTTTGTAAAAATAAAGATGAATATTCAAGTTCTTTGACTGCAGCATTAGTACCAGAAGGTTATGATGCTGATGATTTAAGGAAAATTATATTAGATAACTATGATATGTCTCTTGGCACAGGGTTAACCAAGTTGAAAGGTAAAATATTTAGAATTGGTCATTTGGGCGATTTTAATGAATTAATGTTAGCTGGTACACTAGCTGGCATTGAAATGGGATTAAAAAAGTCAAAAATTCCTTTTAAACCAGGAGGAATAATGGCTGCACTGGATTTTCTCTCAAAATAATTTTTTTACTAATTTATATTTTTTGATCATATTCACCAACTTTACTAGTACTTTTTAAAAGATTATCAATAAATTCGAATATTTTCTTCTTTCTATCATCTGAAGTTGGACTTTCGGCTACAACAACTAGCGAAGGTTTATTAGAAGATGCTCTTATTAAACCCCAAGAGCCATCTTCAAGGGAAAACCTGATCCCATTGATAGTTAATATTTTATTTATTTTTTGATTGTCTATTTTTATATTTTCATTTTTTAATTTTTTTATTTTTTCAACTAAATTTTCAACCACCTTATATTTTTCTTCATCTTTACAGAAAGGAGCCATAGTAGGAGTCTGATATGTTTTTGGTAATTCATTCAATATTTCAGCTATTTTTTTGTTTTGATTATCCAATAAATGGCAAACTTGTATTGCAGAATTAATTCCATCATCATATCCGTAACCTAAAGGTTTATTGAAGAAAAAATGACCACTTTTTTCAAAACCCGCCAAAGCTTTTATATTGTTAACTTTTCTTTTAATATGAGAATGTCCTGTTTTCCAATAAATAGTTTCACAATTGTTTTCTAAAAGTATTTTATCTTTTGCATAAAGACCGGTTGACTTTACATCAACTATAAATTTTTTACCTTTATGTTTGGGAGCCAGGTTTCTTGCTATAAGTAAACCCACCTTGTCTGAATAAATTTCATTACCAGTATTATCAATTACTCCCACACGATCACCATCACCGTCAAATCCAAATCCAATATCAGCATTATTTTCTTTCACAGATTTACTGATAGCATGAAGCATTTTTAGATCTTCAGGGTTTGGGTTGTATTTAGGAAATGTGTAATCAAGGTTACAATCTAATTCTATAACTTCACATCCTATTCCTCTTAATATTTTTGGGGCAAAAATTCCCGCAGTTCCATTTCCGCACGCTACAACAGTTTTAATTTTTTTTTTAATTCTATTTTTATTAATCAAGTTTTGAATATAAATATTTTTAAAATCATCTATTTTTTTAACACTTCCTTTTTTTAAATTAAATTTTTTATTTAAGACTATATCTTTAAGTTCAGACATTTCGTTTGGTCCATGAGTTAAACCCTTTTCAATACCCATTTTGACTCCAGTCCAACCATTTTCGTTATGACTAGCTGTAACCATTGCAACTCCATCAGCTTTCAATTCAAATTGTGCAAAATAAACCATTGGTGAAAGTGACAAACCTATATCTTCAACAACACATCCGGAATTAACTAAACCTTTTATTAAAGAATTTTTTACTTCTTCACTGTAAGATCTATAATCATGACCAACTATTACTTTTGGATTTTTTTTTGTTTTGCTAATTATTTGAGTTCCAAGACCAACACCTAAATTTTCTATTCCCTTTAGGTTTATGTCTTTTGGATATAGCCATCTGGCATCGTACTCTCTAAAACCATAAGGATTAATTAGAACTTTTTCAGACTTTTCCATTTGATCAAAAATTTATGAAATTACCTTGTTTTATTTATGTAATATTTTTAAATATTAAGCAGTATAAATTTAACTTGATTTTTTTTTAAAATGTTCTATAAATGTTCTATTGATTTAACTATTTATATAGTATATCAACGATTATTACATACAACATATAGTTGATTAAACCAATTTTAAAGGATTATGAACAAAAATTTGTCTTCCGTAATAGAGAAAGCTGTCCGTGAAAATCCCATTAAAAATGAAATCAAAGACTTAGACAAAAGACCCGATCTTTTTTCTTTGTCACATGAAACTGAGCTGTTTCAAAATGATAAGGGTATTACAATTAAAATTGATAGATCAAAAGACTCGCAACTTACTGATTTTGGTAGAGCAACTCTAACTGATAGATATTTAGGTTTAGAGGAATCTTTTCAGGATTTATTTGCAAGAGTTGCTAGCACTTATGCTGATGACAATTTACATGGTCAAAGAATTTATAATTATATAAGCGATTTGTGGTTTATGCCAGCAACTCCAATATTATCAAATGGAGGAACAAAGAGAGGATTGCCCATTTCATGTTTTTTAAATGAGGCAGGAGATAGTTTAGATGGAATTCTTGATCTTTGGAGTGAAAATGTTTGGTTGGCTGCAAAAGGTGGGGGAATAGGAAGTTACTGGGGCAATCTAAGATCTATCGGTGAGAAAATTGGAAAAGTTGGAAAAACTTCTGGGATTATTCCTTTTATTAAAGTTATGGATTCTTTAACTATGGCAATAAGCCAAGGTTCTTTAAGAAGAGGTTCTGCTGCTTGTTATTTACCTATAGACCATCCAGAAATTGAAGAATTTATAGAAATGAGAAGACCAACCGGAGGAGATCCAAACAGGAAATCTTTGAATTTACATCATGGAGTTTTGGTTAGCGATTCATTTATGCGTGCTGTAGAAACTGATGATCAATGGGCTTTAAAAAGTCCTGTGAATGGTTCGATCCAATCAACTGTGTCCGCAAGAAATTTATGGATTAGATTACTTACAGCAAGAATTGAAACTGGTGAACCTTATATTATTTATATTGATACTGTTAATCGATTGATTCCACAGCATCATAAGTTAGCAGGCTTAAATGTTAAAACTTCTAATTTATGTAGCGAAATTACTTTACCAACAGGAATTGATAAAGATGGAAAAGATAGAACAGCAGTTTGTTGTTTATCATCTTTAAATGTTGAAAAATATGATGAATGGAAAGATGATAAAAACTTTATAAAAGATGTGATGAAATTCTTAGATAATGTTTTAACAGATTTTATAGATAAAGCACCAGAATCTTTTAAAGATGCTAAATATTCTGCGATGAGGGAAAGAAGCGTTGGACTTGGTGTTATGGGTTTACATTCTTATTTTCAAAAAAAAATGATTCCAATAGAATCAGTCATGAGTAAAGTTTGGAATAAAAATATATTTAAAAATATTCAAGAAAAAGTTGATTCCGCATCAAAAGAACTTGGTGAAGAAAGAGGACCTTGCCCAGATGCTTCAGATTATGGTTTAACTGAAAGATTTTCAAACAAAACAGCAATTGCTCCAACAGCATCAATTTCGATTATTTGTGGTGGAGCCTCTCCTGGTGTAGAACCTGTTGCTGCTAATAGCTATACACACAAAACATTGTCTGGTTCATACAATGTTAGAAATAAGTATTTGAAAAAATTACTAGAAAAATATGGAAAAAATAATGAAGAAATCTGGTCTAGCATTACAACAAATCATGGTTCAGTTAGTCATTTAGATTTTTTAAACAAAGAAGAAAAAGATGTTTTCAAAACTGCTTTTGAAATTGATCAGAAGTGGATCGTAGAACTAGGAGCTGATAGAACTCCTTACATTTCTCAGGCTCAATCGATTAATTTATTTTTACCTCCAGATGTTCATAAAAAAGAACTTCATCAAATTCACTTTCAAGCTTGGAAAAAAGGTTTAAAAAGCCTTTATTATTGCAGATCCAAATCAATACAAAGAGCTGAGAATGTAAATAGTGGAAGCTCTACAGATATATTAAGAAATGTTTATAAAAATGATTCAAATCAAAAACAAAATGAAGAAAAAGAGTATGATGAGTGTCTGTCATGCCAGTAGTTAAAGCTGAAAAAAAAATAATAAAAAATCAAAAAAAAAGTGGATTATTAGTAGGAAATCCTGTTTATAAACCATTTAGATATCCCTGGTGTTATGATGCTTGGTTAACTCAACAGAGGATTCACTGGTTGCCAGAGGAAGTTCCTCTAGGAGATGATGTAAGAGACTGGCAGAAAAACTTAAATCAAGCTGAAAAAAACCTATTAACACAAATTTTTAGATTTTTTACTCAAGCAGATGTTGAGGTAAGCAATTGTTACATTAGACATTACATGAATGTATTTAAACCAACAGAGGTTTTAATGATGATGTCTGCTTTTGCTTCCATGGAAACAGTTCATATTGCTGCTTACTCACATTTACTTGACACTATTGGAATGCCAGAGTCTGAATATTCTGCTTTTATGAAATACAAAGAAATGAAAGATAAATATGATTACATGCAGGGATTTAATGTTAAATCAAACCATGATATTGCAAAGACAATTGCTGTCTTTAGTGCCTTCACCGAAGGTTTACAATTATTTGCAAGTTTTGCAATACTTCTTAATTTTCCTAGACAAAACAAAATGAAAGGTATGGGCCAAATTGTTACTTGGTCTGTTAGAGATGAAACACTTCATTGCAATTCTATGATTAGACTATTTAAAGATTTTGTTAACGAAAATCCAGAAATATGGACACCTCAATTAAAAAAAGAAATTTATGAAGCATGCAGAACAATAGTTTCTCATGAAGATGCATTTATTGATTTAGCTTTTCAAATGGGTCCATTAAATGGATTAACTGCTCAAGAGGTTAAAGATTATATAAGATGGATTGGTAACAGAAGATTAACCCAACTTGGTTTAGACCCTATTTATAAAATAGATAAGAATCCGTTGACTTGGTTAGACACTATGCTGAATGCTGTGGAACATATGAATTTTTTCGAAGGAAGAGCTACAGAGTATTCTAAAGCATCTACAAAAGGAACTTGGTCAGAAGCTTTTGGTGATTTAGAGTCACCTTATCAAAAAAATTTTGAAGATAAAAAGTAGTTTTATTATCTTTGGTTAAGCAGCAATACTTTTCTATATTTTTCACCACTATATTTTGACAGAGGTCTAATTAATTTATTGGCTTTATGTTGTTCCATAATGTGTGCAGACCATCCCGTAATTCTTGAGATAACAAATATTGGTGTAAAAAAATCAGTATCAAAACCCATCAAATGATAAGTTGGTCCAGTTGGATAATCTACATTTGGATGAATATTTTTTCTTTCAATCATAACTTTTTCTACTATGTCATATATCTTATGAAATTTTTTATCTTTAGTAATTTCTGCAACTTTTTTAAAGTATTTTTTCATTGTGGGAACTCTTGAGTCTCCACTTTTATAAACTCTATGACCAAAACCCATTACAACTTCTTTTTTATCTAAAGAATTATTGATCCATTTATTTGCATTTTCAGGTTTTTTAATTTTATTCATCATGCGCATAACTTCTTCATTTGCCCCTCCATGTAGTGGACCTTTTAAACTTGCAATAGCGCCAGTAATAGCGCCATGAATATCAGATAAACTGCTTGTTATAGTTCTTGCTGTAAAAGTTGATACATTGAAACTGTGTTCTGCATACAAAATAAGAGAAACATCAAAGGCTTTAACAATTTCTTTTTTTGGAACTTTTCCAAAACACATGTGAAAGAAGTTTTCAGAAAAAGATAAATTTTTTTTAGGTGGGATTACATTTTTGCCTTTTCTAGCTCTAAAAAAAGCTGCTATGGCAGTGGGTGTTTTAGCAAATATTCTTATAGCTTTTCGCATATTTGCTTCAGAAGAATTGTTATTTGTTTCTTTATCTTCCAAACCCATAACACTGACTGCTGTCCTAGCAACATCCATGGGATGTGATTTTTTTGGCATATGTTTAATAATTTCTCTAAGATTTATTGTAATATTTCTATTTTTATCTAATTCTTTTTTAAATTTATTAAGTTGACTTTTATTTGGTAGTTCTCCATTTAACACAAGATAAGCAACTTCTTCAAAAATGCATTTTTCACAGAGATCTTGTACAGCATAACCTCTATAAGTTAACGAATTAATATCAGGCATTACTTGTGAAACCGTAGTTTCATCAACAACTATGCCAAGCAGTCCTTTTTTAATTTCATCATTCATTTATCATATCTTTTAGCACTGAAGTTATATATTTTTTTATTAAAATTTTCATTATTTTTTTTGACTAAAATATTCCTTTTTTAGAATTGGTCTTTAGTTTTTTTGAATTAATCTCAACATTTAGTTTATATAATTGTTTTGATTTTAATTTTCTTAAATTTTGAACATCATTTAAAAATCTATTAGTTTCGTTTTTAGTTATTATTCCTTCAGTTAAAGTTTTAAATTTTTGTATATAATCTTTTCTTTCAAATGGTCTTAATCCATAAGGATGAGCATCAGCTCTTTCGAGAGTTTCAATAATTTTTTTTCCGTTATTCATTATTATAACTACTTTGGCACCAAAACATTTTCTTTTAGGATTAAGATCATGATATTTCTTTGTCCATTTTTTATCTTCGTGGGTTTTAATATTATGCCATAATTTAATTGTGCTTTTTTTATGAGACCTTTGTTTACTGTAGGATTTTATATGATGCCAATTTCCATCTTCTAAAGCTACTGCGAAAATATACATTATTGAATGATCTAAAGTTTCTCTACTAGCACTAGAATCTAATTTTTGAGGGTCATTTGATCCTGTTCCAATTACATTATGAGTATGATGACTTGTATAAATATCAATTTTTTTGATTTGATTAAGGTTTGAAATTTTTTTATTTAATTTTTTTGCAATGTCTATTATTGCTTGAGCTTGATATTCAGCAGAATACTCTTTTGTATAAGTTTCTAGTATAGCTTTTTTACTTTCTTTATTTTTAGGCAGTGGAACTTTATACAAAGCATTTTTTCCATCCAGAATTTGGGAAATTATACTATCTTCTCCTTCATAAATTGGACTTGGTGCACCTTCACCTCTCATTACTCTATCTATAGCTTCGATTGCCAATTTTCCCGCATGAGCAGGAGCGAAAGCTTTCCAGCTAGAAATTTCACCTTTTCTAGATTGTCTGGTTGATATAGTTGTGTGTAAAGCTTGTTGTATTCCTTGATAAACAATATCTGTTTTTAAGTTCAATAAAGTTCCGAGTCCAGCAGCTACACTTGGTCCAAGATGAGCTATGTGATCAATTTTATGTTTATGTAAACAAATTCCTTTAACTAAATTAACTTGTATTTCATAGGCAGTAATAATGCTTTTAATAAGATCCAATCCATTTTTTTTATTTTGTTGGGCTACACTAATTAGAGGAGGGATATTATCTCCTGGATGACTATAATCTGCTGCTAAAAAAGTATCATGAAAATCTAATTCTCTTACAGCGGTACCATTAGCCCAAGCAGCCCATTCGCAATCAAATAATTTTTTTGAATTAACACCAAATATAGTGGCACCATTTTTTTTTGGATGAGAGATTGCCATTTCTCTTGCGGAGATTACTGATTTTCTATTTAAAGAAGCAATAGCAACCGAAGCGTTATCAATAATTCTGTTTATAACCATTTCAATTGAATTTTGATTTAGTGTGGCTTTATCTGTTGATACTTTTGCAATTTTCCAAGCTAACTGGTCTTTCTTTTTTAATTTAAACTTTGACGGATAAGTTTTTACTCTATGAACTTTCAAATTCTCTCCTTAATTTTAAAAAGAATATAAATAAATGAAATTTAATTTATTATAATAATTATTGCTGTAACTAACAATAAAAAAGCTAACAAAAATTCTACAATTTTTTTAATTTTTATATCTTTAATCATTAATCTAATCGATGAACCAAATAAAGCCCATAAACATATTGAAGGAAGACAGATAATGGCTGCAGTTAGAGAAGAAAAGAGAACGGCAATAATTAAATTTTCTTCTCTTGGAAAAAAGCCAGATGCAACCATAATTGCAACTGTCCAAGCTTTAGGATTTACAAATTGAAATAAAGCAGCTTCATAAAGTTTTAAAGGTCTAGAACTATCTTTTTTATGTTCGCTAAAAGAACCAATAATTTTATACCCCAAATACAAAAGGTAGGCAGCACAAGCATATTTTAGAATTTCTTGTATCCACGGATATATTTGAAATATTTTTCCCAATCCTAAACAAACAAGAGAAATTTGAATAATATGACCGCTTGGAATACCAATCATATGAGGTAACGTTCTTTTAAAACCAAATTTTATTCCAGAAGCAGTTAACATGGCATTATTAGGACCAGGAGTTGCAAACATTACAAAATAAAAACTAGAAAGTGCAATAAAAAGTTTTAAATCAATCATTTAAGTATTGTAATACAATTTTTTCAATACCAATAAAGTCTTTAACTAAATGATCATAATACATCTCGTTTGTATTTTTTTCAGTATAACCATTATCAAGTAGTATAACCGGTATAGAAGATTCTTTTGCAGGAATAGTATCATTTTCACTATCACCAATCATTAAAGTTTTTTTTAAATCCCCATTTAGAATCTCAACCACATTTGTTAAATGTCTTGGGTTTGGTTTACAAACTTCAAAAGTATTTCCTCCTGCAACGTATTCAAAATAATTATAAATTTTAATTTTTTTTAGCAAGTCAATAGCAAGATGTTCTTGTTTATTTGTACAAACAGCCATAGATATTTTTTTTGAGATACACCATTTTAAAAAATCTTCAACCCCATTTACAAGCTTGCTTTCATTCATTATATTTTTTCCATAGTAATCTGTAAATTCTTTAACCATTTCATTTTTAATTTTTTGATCTTCTATATTTTTAAGTTCTTTTTTTGCTTGCCCCCAAATTGATTTTCCAATTAGCACACCTGCGCCTCTTCCAACCAAGTTTCTAATTTCATTAGTACTTTTAGTTTTGTAACCAAATTTTTTCATAACATGGTTATGAGCGTTCATTAGATCTGGTGCCGTATCAACAAGCGTTCCATCTAGATCAAATAAAATTGTTAATTTTTGATTCATTTTTTAAGTATTTTTAAGAAATATTTTGTGAGTTATTTAGTAACATTTCATAATATAAAGACAAGTTTAATGAATCGCAAAAAAAAAAATGATCAAGAAAAATTGAGAAAAAAGTTTTTAAAAACAGGGGTAAATCTAATTGCTCCAGAAACAGTTTTTTTTTCAAAAGATACTAAAATTGGGAAAAATGTAACAATTAACCCTTATGTGGTAATAGGGCCAAAAGTGAAAATTGGAAATAATGTTGAAATATTCTCTTTTACTCACATTGAAAATGCCAAATTAGAAAACAAAGTTAGCGTTGGACCTTTTTCAAGAATAAGGCCAGGCACAGTTTTAAAATATGGTTCCAGAATCGGAAATTTTGTTGAAGTTAAAAATAGCAAAATTGGATTAAACTCAAAAGTAAATCATTTATCTTATGTAGGTGATGCTCAAATTGGAAAATCTGCGAATATAGGAGCGGGAACGATTACTTGTAATTATGATGGAAAAAATAAAAATAAAACCAAAATAGATGATGGTGCTTTTATAGGTTCTAATTCATCTTTAGTTGCACCAGTCTCAATAGGCAAAAAATCAATTATTGGAGCAGGATCAGTTATAACTAAAAATGTAAAAAGCAATTCTTTAGCTATTGGTCGAGCTAGGCAAATTGAAAAAAAAAAATATAAAAAAAAATAAAATATGTGTGGAATAATAGGTATAGCAAGTAACAAATCAGTTTCATCAAATATTATTCAAGCTTTAAAAAAACTTGAATATAGAGGATATGATTCCGCAGGATTGTCTACAATTGATAATGGAGAAATAAATGAAAAAAAATGTTCAGGTCGAGTTAATAACTTAGAAAAAATGCTTTTTCAAAATCCATCAAATGGAACTTTAGGGATAGGACATGTTAGATGGGCAACACATGGAATACCTAATGAAGTTAATGCTCATCCTCATTCATCTGAAATAGTTTCGGTAGTGCACAATGGAATAATTGAAAATTCTAATTTTTTGAAAAAAGAATTAATAAATAAAGGACATAAATTCAAATCCCAAACTGATACAGAGGTTATTACGCTTTTGTTAACAGATTATCTTAAGAAAGATAATCTTATTGATGCGATTAGCAAAACATTAGAAAAATTAGAAGGTAGTTTTGCATTGGGAATTATTTTTAAAGAACATAAAAATTTGGTTGTGGGAGCAAGAAGAGGCAGTCCTCTAGCAGTTGGATATGGACACAACGAAAATTATATTGGTTCAGATTCTTACGCTCTAAAAACGATGACAAACAAAATAAGTTATTTGGATGATGGAGATTTTTGTATTTTAACAAATGACAAAATTGAATTTTTTAACTCTAAGAGAAAAAAAATTAATAAAGAAGTTTCTATCCTGTCAAATGACAAAAACGATAGTGACAAAGGTGATTTTAAAGATTTTATGTCCAAAGAAATAGATGAACAACAAATTACCTCAAAAATATGCATTCATGAGTATATTGACAAAATTAGAAATGATATAAATTTTTATAATTTTTCAATTGATCCTAAAAAAATTAAGAAAATTAGATTAATAGGTTGTGGCACAGCTTTTCATTCTTGTTTAATGGCTAGGTATTGGATTGAAGAAATTACCTCAATACCGGTTGATTCTGAGATAGCATCAGAATTTAGATACAGAAAAATTAGATTTAATAAAGATGAACTATATATTTTTGTATCTCAATCGGGCGAAACAGCAGATACTTTTGCAGCATTGCAAATGTGTAAAAAAAATAAAGCTTCAACATGTGGAATAATTAATGTAACCGAAAGCTCTATTGCAAGATTAGCTGATTTTGTTTTACCTATTTATGCAGGGCCAGAAATTGGAGTGGCATCAACAAAAGCTTTTATTGGTCAAATGATTGTTCTTTATCTTTTATCACTTAAAATATCTAATTTAAGAAATGAAATATCAAAAGATGATTATTTAAAAAAAATAAAAGATTTAAAAAATCTACCAAACTTAATAAAAAAAACTTTATCAAAACAGAATGAAATTCAATTAATCGCAAGAGATTTTATTAATTCAAAAGGTGCAATGTTTTTGGGAAGAGGATACTCTTATCCAATTGCAATGGAAGGAGCATTAAAATTAAAGGAACTATCCTATATTCATGCAGAAGGCTATCCCGCTGGAGAAATGAAGCACGGTCCTTTAGCATTAATTGAGGATGGTATTCCAGTAGTTATTTTAGCACCTAGAGATAGATATTTTGAAAAAACGATTTCAAACATGCAAGAAGTTATAGCAAGAGGAGGGAAGGTGTTATTAATTACAGATGATGACACTGAAATAATTAGCGAAAATATCAGGTTTAAATTTCAAATTCCAAAATCAAATTATCAATTAAATTCTTTTCTAATGACTATTCCTCTTCAGTTATTGGCCTATCACGTTGCCTTGTTAAAAAATTGTGATATTGATAAACCAAGAAATCTAGCAAAATCTGTTACTGTAGAATAATTTTAAGTTTACAATATTTGATTTTTTATAATAAAGGCATATATTAAAAGTTGAACTATGAAAAAGTGGAAAATTAATAGCTGGAAGGATTATCCTGTAAAACATATTCCTGAATATGAGGATAAAAAAGAACTACAAATGGTTTTAGGAAAGCTTAAAAGTTTTCCTCCATTGGTTTTTGCTGGAGAAACAAGACATTTGAAAGAACAACTTGCTGATGTTGTGGATGGAAAAGCTTTTTTGCTACAAGGTGGTGATTGTGCAGAAAGTTTTGCTGAATTTAATCCTGACAACATAAGAGATACATTTAAACTTATTTTACAAATGTCTTTGGTATTAACATATTCTGCTTCATTACCTGTCGTTAAAATTGGTAGAATTGCAGGTCAATTTTCTAAACCAAGAAGTTCTCCAACAGAAAAACAAGGAGATAAAGAACTACCAAGTTATTTGGGAGATAATATTAACGGAATTGAATTTAATGAAAAAGCAAGAAAACCTGATCCTAAAAGATTGTTCAAAGCATATTCTCAAGCTGCATCCACATTGAATTTATTAAGAGCTTTTTCACATGGAGGTTTTGCAGATTTGAAAAATGTTCATTTATGGAATTTGGGTTACATTAAAAAAAGTCCACAACATAAAAAATTTAAAGAATTAGAAGATAAAATTGCTGACGCATTAGCATTTATGGATTCATGTGGAATTAATTCTGATTTTAACAGAAGATTAAAGACAGTGAATTTTTGGACCTCGCATGAAGCTTTACTTTTACCTTTCGAAGAAAGTATGACTAGAATAGATTCTACCACTGGAGAGTTCCATGATACTTCAGCTCATTTTGTTTGGATAGGAGACAGAACAAGACAATTAGATGGAGGTCACGTGGAGTTTTGTAGAGGTATTGAAAATCCAATTGGAATTAAATGTGGACCAACATCAAAACCAGATGAAATAGCAAAAATTATTAATGTATTAAATCCAAAAAATGAAAAAGGTAAAATTACGCTAATCTCAAGATTTGGTTATGACAAAGTTGACAAATTTTTACCAAAACTAATAAAAGGAATAAAAAAAGAAGGTATGAATGTTGTTTGGTCATGTGATCCTATGCATGGTAATACAATTAAATCTGCCACAGGATTTAAAACAAGACCTTTTAATAATGTTTTAAAAGAAGTTAAAAATGTTTTTGCCATTCATCAAAGCGAAGGATCATTTGCTGGAGGACTACATATTGAGATGACAGGTCAAAACGTTACAGAGTGTACTGGTGGAACTCAAAAAATTTCAGATCAAGATTTGTCAAGCAGATACCGTACTCATTGTGATCCAAGATTAAATAATGACCAAGCACTAGAATTAGCTTTTTTAATTTCAGATGAGATTAAGAAAAACTCTCAGTATAGTAAAAAAGCAGTGCAGGCAGTATCTTAAGTAATTGTAAATTTTTTTAAATACCTTATTCTAAAATTACTCAGAAAATGAACGCTAAAGAAAGAATTGAAGAAATAAAGAATTGGATTTTAGGTTATGTAAATTCAATGCCAAAAAAGGCAGAATCTTTAATTGTCGGAATATCTGGAGGTATAGATTCTTCAGTTTCTAGCACTTTAAGTGCTATGACAGGTCTTAAAACAATAGTTCTGTCTATGCCTATTAAACAGATTAAGTCTCAGCATGACTTAAGTTTAAGACATCAGGAATGGTTAAAATCAAAATTTAAAAATGTAGAAGGACATATGATTAATCTAGACTTGCTTTTTGAATCATTTAAAAATTCTTTATCTAAATTTGATAACGAACATGGAATGGCCAATTCTAAAGCTAGATTAAGAATGGCAACGCTTTATCAAGTTGCTTCCGCAAACAAAGGAATTGTTGTTGGAACTGGAAATAAAGTAGAAGATTTTGGCGTAGGTTTTTATACCAAATATGGAGATGGAGGCGTAGATATATCTCCTATAGCTGATTGCACCAAAACTCAAGTTTGGGAAATGGGAGAAAAGCTTGGAATACTTAAAGAAATCATAAAAGCAGATCCAACAGATGGTTTATGGGAAGATGGAAGACCAGATATACAACAGCTTGGGATGTCATATCAAGATTTAGAAAAAGCAATGTTAGATCCTAACAGTCCTAAGTATAAAAAGTACAAAGAAATTAGAAAAATAAATTTACATAAAATGGAACCAATTCCATTTTGTAAAATGAAAGACAATTAAATATGAGTAAAGATTTTTTATTATATAATAATCTTACACAGTCAAAAGAGAAATTTATTCCACTGGATGAAAAAAGTATTAGAATGTATGTTTGTGGACCAACTGTTTATGATGATCCACACATCGGTAATGCCAGACCATTAGTTATTTTTGATTTATTATTTCGCGCCTTAAGGTTTTTATACGGAAATAAAAAAGTAAATTATGTGAGAAATATTACAGACGTTGATGATAAAATTATTGAATCATCTCAAAAAAAGAAAATTAGCATTTCTGATTTAACAAAAAAAATTCTTAAAAATTTTCATGAAGATTGTGATTATTTAGGTTGTTTAAAACCAACTCACGAACCTAAGGCAACTGAACATATTAAAGAAATGATAGAAATGACAAAAATTTTGTTAGATAAAAAATTTGCTTACGAAAAGAATTCAAATATATATTTTGATGTTTCCAAATACTCAAACTATGGACAGTTATCTAAGAAAAATATTTCTGAGCTAGAGGCCGGAGCAAGAGTTGAAAAATCAAAAAATAAAAAAAATCAATCAGATTTTGTTTTATGGAAACCTTCAAAAGATAACGAGCCGGCGTGGGAATCTCCTTGGGGAAAAGGGAGACCCGGTTGGCATTTGGAATGTTCATGTATGTCAAAAAAATATTTAGGAAAAGAATTTGATATTCATGGAGGAGGAATAGACCTTATATTTCCACACCACGAAAATGAAATAGCCCAATCTGTATGTGCAAATGGTACAAAATATTTTGCAAAATATTGGGTTCATAATGGTTTTATAACTATGAATAGTGAAAAAATGGCAAAATCAGTTGGGAATATAATTACAATAAAAAATTTGAGAAATTCTATTAATGGACAAATAGTTCGTTTAGCTTTAATGAGTGCGCATTACAAACAGCCTTTGGATTGGAACGATAAATTAATAAATGAATCTAAAAACACTTTAGATAAATGGTATGAAGAATATTTAAATCAAAAAAATAATGAAGATATTGATGAAAAAATATTATTGCCACTTTTAAATGATTTAAATACACCTGCTTACATAGCTTCTCTGCATGTGCTTTATGAAAAATCAAAAAATGGAAATAATGAAGATAAAAAAAGATTTAATCAAGCTTGTAATTTTATTGGATTGTTAACAGAGACAAAGTCAAAGTGGGATAATTTTAAGAAAAAGAAGATAAATTTAGACGAAACTGAAATCACAACTATGATTTCAAAAAGGAATAAAGCAAGAAATAACAAAGATTTTAAATTAGCTGACAAAATAAGAGATGAGCTTTATCAAAAGGGTATTCTAATTGAGGATAAAGATGATAAAACAACTTGGAAATATAAATGAGCAAAGATAAACTTTTTTTATTTGATACAACTTTAAGAGACGGAGCGCAGACTCAGGGTGTGGATTTTTCATTAGATGACAAGGTAAAGATCGCACAATCACTCGATGATCTTGGGTTAGATTATATTGAAGGTGGATGGCCAGGAGCCAATCCATTAGATACAAAATTTTTTAACCACCCTTTAAAACTAAAACAATCTTGTTTTACAGCTTTTGGGATGACAAAAAAAACAGGTCGGAGTGTTGAAAACGATCCAGGAATTTCAGCCCTTATGAATTCAAAAGCATCAGCAATATGTTTGGTTGGAAAATCTTGGGATTTTCATGTTGATGTTGCTTTAGGAATTACAAATGAAGAAAATATTGAAAATATAAAGGAGAGTGCAAAATATTTTGTAAAAAATAAAAAAGAATTCATGTTTGATGCTGAGCATTTCTTTGACGGTTATAAAAATAATAAAGAATATGCATTATCATGTGTTAAATCTGCATATGATCAAGGAGCACGCTGGATTGTCTTATGTGATACAAATGGAGGAACTCTACCAAATGAAGTAGGAAAAATTGTTCAAGAAGTTAGCAAACATATACCTGGAAAAAACTTAGGTATACACGCACACAATGATACAGAAAACGCTGTAGCAAATTCTTTAATAGCAATTGAATCTGGAGTTAGACAAATACAAGGAACTATAAATGGATTAGGAGAAAGATGCGGAAATGCTAATTTAATATCAGTAATACCAACTTTAATGTTTAAAGAAAAATATAGTAAAAATTTTGAAATCAAAATTGATAAAAAAAAAGCTAAACTGTTAACAGAAACATCTAGACTTTTAGATGAGCTGCTTAACCGAAAGCCAAATAGACACTTGCCATATGTTGGAGCATCTGCTTTTTCTCATAAGGGAGGTCTTCATGTTTCAGCAGTTCAAAAAGATCCAAAAACTTACGAACATATTGATCCAATTTTAGTTGGAAATCAAAGAAACATTGTTGTTTCAGATCAAGCAGGAAGATCAAATATTTTGTCAAGATTAAAAACAATTGGTATTGAAATTGATAAAGATGATTCAAAAATAAAAAGTTTGCTTAATGAAGTCAAAGACAGAGAATTTATTGGATACAGTTATGATGGTGCTGATGCATCATTTGAACTTTTGGCAAGAAGAGTTATCGGAGAAATACCAAAATATTTAACTATTTCGCAGTATGATGTTTCCGTAAAAAAAAATAAAAAAGGAGAAATAATTTCATATGCCAAAGCACATATTTTAGTTGATGGAGAAGAAGTAGTTTGTGAAGGAGAAGGTAATGGACCAGTTCACGCTTTAGATAATGCAATCAGAAAAAATGTTGACAAAGTTAAAAAATATTCAAAATTTCTTAAAGATTTAAAATTGGTAGATTATAAAGTTAGAATTTTAAATACTGGAACAGAGGCAACAACTCGTGTTTCAATAGAAAGCACAGATTCCAAAGGTAAACATTGGTTCACCATAGGTGTGTCAACAAATATTATTGATGCTTCATTCAAGGCATTAATTGATAGTCTTGATTACAAGCTTTTTAAAGACAAAGCACCAGCTAACAATTAATGTCTTTTTCTAATGTTTATTTTATTTTACATAAGCCACAATTATCAGAAAATATAGGTGCATGCGCTAGAGCATTAAAAAATTTTAATTTTTCAAAATTAAGATTAGTTTCTCCAAAAACTGATTTTCCAAATGAAAAAAGTTTAGCAACAAGCGTTGGAGCGAAAGATATTATTTTATCAACTAAAGTTTTTAAAAGCTTTGAAGAATCAATAAAAGATGCCCATTATGTAATTGCTACAACTTCAAGGCTTAGGAAGAAAAATTATAAATATATATCTATAAATGATTTAAAAAAAATTAATTTTAAAAAAAAAATTGCTATTGTTCTTGGTTCCGAAGGATCAGGTTTGTCAAATAATGAAATTAGTTTTGCAAATTATGTTTTAAAATTTCCAACAAATAAAAAATTTAAATCTTTAAATTTATCACATTGTTTAATTATTATTTGCTATGAAATATTCAAAATATTAAATAAAAAAAATTTTAATCTAAAAAAATATGAAAAAAAGATAATAAAAAAAAATGAGTTTAATAAATTTACAAACTTTTTGATAAAAAGATTAGATGAAATTGGTTTTTTACAACCTGATCAAAAAAGAAATGATATGATTAAGAATATTAGGTCTATTTTTCATAAAATGAATTTAACAGATAAAGAAATGCGAATATTAATGGGAATAATTGCTTCTTTAAAAGAAAAAAGTGCGATTGACAAAAGCAAATCAGTGTCTTAAATGATCTTTCAAAAATGACAAAAAGATTAAATTCTAAACATAAGGTTGATAGAAGGCTAAGAGTCAATCTATGGGGAAGGCCAAAAAGCCCTTTTAATTCTAGAAATTTTCCACCAGGACAGCATGGGGCAAAAAAATCATCAAAACCATCTGATTATGGGATTCAATTACAGGCAAAGCAAAAAATGAAAGCTTATTATGGAAATATGAATGAAACACAGTTTAGAAATATTTATTTAAAAGCGATCAAAAAAAGAGGCGATACAATTGAAAACCTAATCGGTTTATTAGAAAGAAGGCTTGATATAATAATTTATAGGGCAAAATTTGCCATTACAGTATTTGCAGCAAGACAATTAATTAATCATGGTCATATTAGAGTTAATGGAAAAAAAGTTAATATTGCAAGTTATCAAGTTAGAGAAGAGGATGTTATTCAATTAAAAGACAAATCCAAACAATTACAAATTATTGATGTATCTTTAGCAAACAAAGAAAGAGATATTCCAGACTATTTAGAAATAGAAGAAAAACAAAAAACAATTAAATTTACACGAATACCAAAATTTGCAGATGTACCATATCCTTGCGTTATGGAGCCAAATTTAGTTATTGAATATTATTCTAGATAATAAATAATCAAATTTATTATGTATGCTAATTATGAGGGTTGGGAACTTAGCGTTTTTGATATATCCCAAAATTATAGATCTTATCAATTTCAATTAATTAAAGACTTTATAAAAGGAAAAACAGCCGAAGTAGGTCCGGGCAATGGAATTAATATAAATTTTTATTTAAACAAAGTTGAAAGTTTAGATTTATACGAGCCAACAAAAAAATTATTTGATAATTTAAAAGAAAAATTTCGGATTGATCAAAATGATAATAAGCAAAAAAAAATCAACATTTTTAACAGAACTTTTTTAGGAGTAAGTGAAAGGTACGATACAATTATTTACCTAGATGTATTGGAGCATATAAAAGATGATAAAAAAGAATTTATTAATGCTTTTGATAATTTAAAAGAAGGAGGATATTTAATAATTAATGTGCCAGCATTCAATATTTTATATTCTGAATTTGACAAAGATGTTCAACATCACAAAAGATATAGTAAAAAAGATTTTAAAGAATTATTGAATTTTGTAGATCCTTCTTATAGCAAACTAAAATATTATGATTCTTTAGGTTTTCTTTTATCATTTTTTAGTAAATTTTTATTAAATAAAAATTACAAAAATAATTTTGAGAAAAAAATATTTATTTGGAATAAATTAATTCCCCTATCAAAATTTTTGGATAAGTTGATTTTTCATTTCTTAGGAAAATCTTTAATGGTTGTTGTAAAAAAATGAATTTAAATTTTTTTAAAAAAAAAAGTTATTTTGATCTTTCGCTCATAATTTTTTTATTTTTATATTTTTTAATTGGAATTTATTTATCTTTAAATACCGGAATTTCTCATGATGAATTTCATGAACAAAAAAACTGGGAATTTAATATGTTATTAATTGACAGTTTATGGAAAAATCAAGAAATCGAAACAACTTATATTGATAAATTTTATGGGATAGGTTTTCAATATATTTCCCAACCTTTTCAATATTTTTTTAGTGAAACTGTTAGTAATTATTTTGGATTTGATGAATATGGATCTAAATTAATTACAAAACATTCAATTGTTTTTATATTTTTTTTTATATCAAGTTTGTTTTTTTTTAAAATTTTAGTGAAAATCACTAATAATAATCAGTATTCTATATTAGGATTAATATTATATTTAACTTATCCTTATTTATTGGGTCATAGTTTTTTTAATTCAAAAGACATACCTTTTTTATCTTTATGGCTCATTTGTACTTTTTTATCTTGCTATATATTTGAACTTTTAAAAAAAGAAAACATATTAAAATATTCAAATTTATTAATTTTATCATTTTTAACCGCTTATCTTTTTTCAATTAGAATAACAGGAATTTTAATATTGATTCAATATTTTATTACTTTTGTAATTTTCTTGAATACTGAAAACTATTCTATAAAAAAATTTATTAATAATTTTTTTTTAAAGATTATAATTTTTGTATTACTTTTATTTGTTTTTGTAGTTTTTTTATATCCTGTTTTTTGGATTAATCCCCTAAATATAATAGAGGCAATAAAATTTATGGGAAATTTCTATCATGATGTGTGTACTTTAACTTTAGGTAAATGCGTTAAAGCTCAGGACATTGATTCAATATATATTTTTATATGGTTATTTTTCAAAATTCCTCTTGTTATAATAATTGGAATTTTTTTAATCCCTTTTACTGAAAAAAAAATATTTAAAAATTCAATAAATAACATTTATTTTGGAACAATACTTTTGTCTCCAATTATTATTTTAACAATACTTATCTTAAATAAGGTTCCATTATATGACGAAATAAGACAGGTGATGTTTTTAGTTCCATTAATTTTTTTATTGGGCCTTATATCTTTTTTCTTTTTTTCAAAAAAAATTTCAAAAAATGTAATTTTAGTTTTTATATTCTTTTTTATTTATGAGAACTTCAATATGTATCCTTATCAGTATACCTGGTTTAATATGTCAGCAAGAACTCTTGATTTAAGTAAAAATTTTGAACTTGAATATCAAGGAATAAGTGGAAAAGAATTATCAAAAAAAATTCAAAATCTAAATACTCCTGGTAAAAAACATTGTGTTGTTGGAGGGTCAGGATTTATTAAACCTTATCTTAATCAAGAAATTTACAATTGTTATTATCCATTTAGTGTTCTCGAAACAAATATAGAGAGACCTTTTTGGGTCATTCAACATGTAAGAAATTTAAAAAAAAGCATTCCATTTAAGTGCAAAATTTTAGCACAAGAAAAAATTTCTCTAACTTTTTATAAAGGTGATTTAGTTGCTGGAAATTTATTAGAATGTTATTAATTTAAACCAAGCTCGTTCCTAATTTTTAAAATAAAATTTCTAAGTAAAATTCTTTCTTCTTCATCAAGATAATTTTCTTTTTGATTTGCTTTTTTTATTTCTTTTTTAAGATTAATAACTATTTGTTTTCTCCCTTCTTTTGTAAAAAAACTATCAATTTTTTGATTAATTTCATTAAATTTTCTTCCAATTGTAAATTCAAAAACAAGAATTAAAGCAACAGACAATATTAGTATTTTATAAATATACTCTCTCATTAAATTTATTCTTTAAAAGAAATATTTTTTTTCTTTAAAATTTCTTTTAATTGCCCGTTTTCGTACATTTCTTTTATAATATCGCAACCTCCAACGAATTCTCCTTTAAGATATAATTGAGGAATGGTAGGCCAGTCACTAAATTTTTTTATTCCTTCTCTTAAATTATTGTCATCTAAAATATTAATTCCTTTAAATTTTATTTCTAAAATCTTAAGAATATTTGAAACAGCCATTGAAAAACCACATTGAGGAACATCTGGAGTACCTTTCATGAAGAGGCAAACTTCATTATTGTTAATTTCATTTGTAATAGTATTTTTAATATTTTCGTCCATTAATTTTTCTCCTTTGTTGTTATTGCAAGAGCATGAAGCTCGTTGCCCATTTTCCCTTTTAAAGAATTATATACCAATTTGTGTTGTTCTATTTTGCTTTTACCAATAAAAACTGAAGAAACAATTGTTGCTGAGTAATGATTTCCATCTCCTGCAAGATCTTTAATGTCAACAATTGCATCAGGAATGGCGTCTTTTATCAAAGTTTCTATTTCAGTTAAATTCATTGCCATAAGATTAATTTATATATTTTCTAAACCAACTATTATTTAATTTTTCAATTTCATCAATACTTAAATCAAGTTCATCTTGAATAAACAAATTATTTTCCTGGGTATTTCCAATTTTTTCAAAAAATACTGAATTTTTATTCAAAATATTTGTTATATTTTCTACATTATCATTATTAATTTCAACTATATATCTGCTTTGATCTTCAGAAAAAAAATATTCAATTGGATTAATTAGTGTTTTTGGCTTCTTAATTAATGCTCCAATTTTGCCTTTAATGCACATTTCCGCTATAGCAATCAACAAACCGCCGGAAGATATATCATGAGCTGATAAAATTAAATTTTTATCAATTAATTCAAGTAAAGTAGTGCCATTATTTTTTTCATTAAAAAGATTTATTTCAGGAGGTGGTCCTTTTTTTTCTCCAAGAATTTCTCTAGCAAATATACTTTGATCTAAATGACCATTTGTTCTTCCAATAACATAAATATCACTATTTTTTTTTTTAAAATTCATAGTAATCATTTTGTCTATATTTTTTATTAAACCTACTCCACCTATAGCTGGAGTAGGTTTAATACTTTTTTCATTTGTTTCATTGTAAAAAGAAACATTTCCAGACACTACTGGATAATCTAAATATTTAGAGGCTTCAGCTATACCATTAACACACTCAACAAATTCTCCCATATTTTTTTGTTTTTCAGGATTACCAAAATTTAAACAATTCGTTATTGCTAAAGGTTTTGCACCAACTGAAATAAGATTTCTCCAACTTTCACAAACAACTTGTTTTCCTCCCGTTAGAGGATGTGCTGAACAATAATCAGCAGATGTATCGATTGTTGAAGCTATTCCTTTATTTGTTTTGTGAATTCTAACAACGCCGGAGTCGCTTCCAGGTTTTTGTATAGTGTCACCCATAACAGTATGATCATATTGTTTCCATACCCATTCTTTTGAACAAATATTTGGATGAGAAATTATTCTTTTTAAAGAGTCTAAAATTTTAATTTTATTAAGATTTTTACTTTTAGAATTTTTTTTTGGCAATTTAGTTTTTGACCATTTTCGATTATATAATGGAGCTTTATTTGATAAAAGATCGATAGGAATTTCACCAACTTTTTTGTTATTAAATTTTAAAGTAAGGTTTTTTGTATTTGTTGTTTTTCCAATGATTGCAAAATCTAAATTCCATTTTTCAAATAGTTTTTTTGCTTTTGATTCTTTTCCTGAATTTAAAATTATTAACATTCTTTCTTGACTTTCTGAAAGCATCATTTCATAGGGAGTCATATTTAATTCTCTACATGGAACTTTTTCTAAATTTAATTCAATTCCTAATTTTCCTTTTGCTGCCATTTCAACACTTGATGATGTTAAGCCAGCCGCCCCCATGTCTTGTATTGAAATAATTGAATCATCTTGCATTAATTCTAGACAAGCTTCTAATAATAATTTTTCGGTAAAGGGATCACCAACTTGAACTGTAGGTTTTTTTTCTTCAGCTTTGTTATCAAATTTAGCTGAAGCCATACTTGCACCATGGATCCCATCTCTACCAGTTTTAGAACCAACATAAATAACAGACTTACCTATTCCAGAAGCTTTAGAATAAAATATTTTATCTTTGTTAGCCAAACCAACTGTCATTGCATTAACTAAAATATTTCCATTATAAGATTCATCAAAATGTGTTTCTCCACCAACTGTTGGAATTCCAACACAATTTCCATAACCACCAATTCCTTGTACGACACCATTCAATAAATTTTTTGTTTTTGAATGATCAGGTGAACCGAAATGAATTGAATTTAAATTTGCTATAGGTCGTGCGCCCATTGTAAACACATCTCTCATTATTCCACCAACTCCAGTAGCTGCTCCTTGATATGGTTCAATAAACGAAGGATGGTTATGACTTTCAACTTTAAAAACAATTGCTTGATTGTCACCAACATCTATTACTCCAGCATTTTCTCCTGGACCCTGAACAACAACTTTCCCTTTTGTTGGAAGATTTTTTAAGTGTATTTTTGACGATTTATATGAACAATGTTCATTCCACATTGCAGAAAATACCCCAAGTTCCAATAGGTTAGGTGCTCTTTTTAGTAGCTCACATATCTTTTGAAATTCAATTTGTGTAAGACCGTGTTTTTCTACAACCTCTTTACTTATTGACATTTAAATTGATAATTTATGTTTGATATTATTAAAAAATAAAGATCCATCATTTCCAGACAAATATTTATCAATCATTCTTTCAGGGTGAGGCATCATACCTAAAACATTTTGATTATCATTAAAGACACCAGCAATATTATTTATAGATCCATTTGGGTTTGAAGATTCTGAAACTTCACCATTTATATCACAGTATTCAAAAGCAATTTGATTTTTATCTTGTAATTTTTTTAATTCATCATTTTTAACAAAATAATTTCCTTCATTGTGGGCTATATGAAGTTTAATAATATCTTTTTTAAATTTTGAATAAAAAGTATTCGAATTATTTTTTATTTTTAGATAAACATCTTTACAAATAAATCTTAGATATTTATTTCTTAGAAGAGTTCCCGGCAACAAACCCGCCTCAACTAAAATTTGAAAACCATTACAGATTCCAAGAACTAAACCACCTTTATTTGCAAATTCAATAACCTTTTCTATAATTTTTGATTTTGAACCTATACATCCACATCTTAAATAGTCTCCATATGAAAAACCACCAGGCAAGACAATTAAATCGGTTTTTGGAAGTTCAGTGTCATTGTGCCAAACCATGGAGTTTTTAAATCCAAATTTTTCTAAGGCTACAGCCATATCTCTATCACAATTGGATCCTGGAAAAACAATTACCGATGATAACATTTAAGAATTGTCCATTATTTTATAATCTTCAATAACCAAATTAGCTAAAAGCTTTTTACAAATTTCTTCAGCCATAATTTTAGCTTTTTCATAGTTATTTTCATTAAGATCTAATTCAAAATATTTTCCTTGTCTTACATTGAATACAGCTTTTTCTCCCATATTCTGAAGAGTTTGCTGTATGACTTTTCCTTGAGGATCCAGCACTTCTTTTTTAAGAGTGACTACAATTGATATTTTCAATTTATTTTTTCTTTATCTTGATTGAGGTTGGTTTGTTGAATTTAACTTCGGTTATATTATGTTGCTCTGGAAATATTTTTAAACGATTAGCAACTTCTTGGTATGCTTCAATTAAATTTCCTAAATCTTTTCTAAATCTATCTTTATCAAGTTTTTTTTCACTTACTACATCCCAAAGTCTACAAGTATCAGGGCTAATTTCATCTGCTAAAATAACTTCTTGTTTGTCTCCTTCTTGTAAACGCCCAAACTCTAATTTGAAATCCACTAATTTAATTCCTATACCTCTAAACATTCCAACCATAAAATCATTAATTCTAAAAGTCATATCATTAATTTTTTTTAACTCATCCAAGGTTGCCCATTTAAAAGCAAGTATATGTTCTTTGGCTATTAATGGATCACCAAGGTCATCATTTTTATAGCAATATTCAATTAGAGGATGATCTAATACTGTTCCATCAGGTATTCCTAGTCTCTTAGTTAGAGATCCAGTTGCAATATTTCTGACAATAATTTCAAGAGGTATGATTTCAACTAATTTAATTAATTGCTCTCTCATATTGATTCTTTTAATCAAATGATTTTTAATACCTATTTGATTAAGATTTTTAAGAATATGTTCGGAAATTCTATTATTCAAAACTCCTTTACCTTCAATTTGTGATTTTTTTAGATTATTAAAAGCCGTAGCATCATCTTTGAAATGTTGTACTCCCGTACCTTTCTCAGGTCCTTCATAAATAATCTTAGCTTTACCTTCGTAGAGTTTTTTACCTTTGTGTATCATTTATTTTAAAGCACGTTTAAAAATGAAATTAATTCTTTTAGTATGATATTTTAAATCAAAGATAGTCATTAATTTTTTTTCACCTAATTTATTTACAATATTTTTATCTTTTTTCAAGCTAGCTTCTAAAGAAATATTTTTATACCAAGAGTTTTTAGAATGTTTCTGTACAATCTTATAAGCCTGTTCTCTTGAAAAACCATTTTTAGTTAATTCTATCATAACTCTTTGCGAAAAAATTAATCCTTTAGTTAATTCTAAATTATTTAACATTTTTTTGGGATAAACATTCATATTTTTTAAAATATTTTTTAACCTTACAAGTGCAAAATCTAAAGTAATCGTTGCATCCGGTCCAATATTTCGCTCAACACTAGAATGTGAAATATCTCTTTCATGCCAAAGAGTAACATTTTCTAATGCAGGAACAACATAGCTTCGTACCAATCTTGATAGTCCAGTTAAGTTTTCTGTTAAAATAGGATTTCTTTTATGAGGCATTGCAGAAGATCCTTTTTGGTCTTTTGAAAAAAATTCTTCAACTTCTTGAACCTCTGTTCTTTGCAAATGACGTATTTCTGTTGCAATTCTTTCAATAGAAGATGCAATAATTCCTAATACTGAAAAAAAATAAGCATGTCGGTCACGTGGAATTATTTGTGTTGAAATTGGTTCTTCTTTTAATTTTAATTTTTTTGCTACATGTTTTTCAACCTTTGGATCTACATTTGCAAAGGTTCCAACAGCACCAGAAACCGCACATGTAGATATCTCATTAATTGCTTGATCCATTCTTTTATTATTTCTTTTAAATTCTTGATAATAAGTTGCTAACTTAAGTCCAAAAGTTGTAGGCTCAGCATGTATTCCATGACTTCTACCCATACAAACTGTATTTTTATATTTTTTAGCTTTTGCTTTAAGAACTTTTAAAACTTCCTCAATATCTTTTTTGATAATTTTTGCAGATTGCAACAATTGTATATTGAAACATGTATCCAAGACATCTGATGATGTCATGCCTTTATGTAAATACCTTCCTTTAATTCCTACCTGTTCATTTATAGATGTTAAAAATGCAATGACATCATGCTTAACTTTGTTTTCTAATTTATGGATTCTATCAACTTTGATTTTAGCTTTTTTCTTTACTAATCTAGCAACTCCTTTTGGAATTTCTCCTATTTTTTCCATAGCTTCTGCGGCAGCTACTTCTATATCCAGCCAAATTTTATATTTATTTTTTTCTTCCCAAATATCCGTCAATTCTTTTCTCGAGTATCTTTTAATCATTTTGAATATGGAGGTATTGTGAAGTTTTTATCAGATTCTGTAAATATCTCAAAACTATCATGTGTTACCCCAATAGTATGTTCAAATTGTGCCGAAAGTAACTTGTCTTTTGTTACAGCTGTCCATCCATCTTTTAATATCATCACATCAAATTTTCCCTCATTAATCATTGGCTCAATAGTAAAAGTCATACCAGGTTCTAGTTTCATGCCTGTATTTTTTTTACCATAATGAAGAATATTAGGTTGTTTATGAAAAACTGTTCCAATTCCATGTCCACAAAAATCTTTTACAACTGAAAAACCCAATGACTCAACATGTTCTTGTATTATTGAACCAATATCTCCTAATTTTGTTCCTGGTTTTACAATGGTAATTGCTTTCATCATTGATTCATAAGTAGCTTCGGTTAATTTTTTTCCTTTAATGGGAATGTTTTTTCCAACATAAAACATTCTACTAGTATCACCATGATGATCATTCACTATTGCCGTTACATCAATATTAATTATATCACCTTCATTTAGTATTTTTTCTGAAGGGATGCCATGGCACACAATATGATTTGAGGATGTGCAGACCGATTTTGGATAACCTTTGTAATATAAGGGAGCAGAGTTTCCACCATTATCTTTTATAAATTCATAACAAATTTTATCTAAATAATTTGTTGTTACACCTGGCTTTACAAAAGAGGTAACCTCATCTAAAGTTTTAGCGGCCAGCTTTCCCGCAACACGCATTTTTTCAAAAAATTCTTTGTATTCATTCATATAGTTTTAATGTTATATTAATTATTCTTTAAATGAACAAGAAATTAAATAAAGTTTCAGCTTGCATCTTGATTATTGGAAATGAAATTTTATCAGGCAGAACTCAAGATTCGAATATTCTATATATTTCAAAATGGCTTAACACATTAGGTGTAAAAGTAGAAGAAGTAAGAATTATTCCAGACTTAGAAGAAATAATTGTAGCAACTGTAAACGAAACTAGAAAAAAATTTAATTATGTTTTTACAACAGGAGGCATAGGCCCAACACATGATGACATCACCGCAGAATCTATATCTAAAGCATTTAATTTAAATTATGAAATACATAAAGAAGCTTTTAAACTATTGGAAAAATATTATAAACCTGGAGAATTTAGCAAAGGAAGGCAGAGAATGACAAAGATGCCTTCAAAAGCAAAAT
>CACKTW010000008.1 GCA_902603215.1 uncultured Pelagibacteraceae bacterium | reverse complement strand
TAATTTTTTGTTTTTTTCTTTTTTTAGCCACGATCCCTCTCAATTTTTTTGAATTATATTACTCATCTTGCAAATTATTTTCCAGCTTTTAAAATCTATGGGCATTACTGATAATCTGCTCTGTTTAAGTAGAGATAAGTGATTAAGGGCCTTATTTTTTTTAATATTTTCAAGAGAAACAGCTTTTTTTAGCTGTTCTTTGAATTGTACTTTTATGGCTACAAATTTTTTATTATTATCTGTGGGATCTATAAAAGCTGTTTTAATAACGGTGACTATGCCTACAATTTCTTTTCCAATGTTTGAATGATAAAAAAAACAAAGATCTCCTTTTTTCATTTTTTTTAAATTGTTTGCAGCTTGATAATTTCTAACGCCATCCCATATTATGCCTTTAGAGCCAACTTTTTTTTGTTGCTCAATAGACCATACATCAGGTTCAGATTTTAATAACCAATAATTCATTAAAATTAAATATTTTCATTGTTGAGCCAATGATATTTATTTTTGTATTTATCAAGAAAACGTTTGTAAGGAAAATATTTTTTTGTTGCATCTTTATATATAGCTCTTCTAATTTCAATATTGCTTGCTGTTCGGGAAAATATATCTTTTCTTTTATAAAACTCTAAACATTTTGTATTCCATGGCAAATTACAAAATTCTAATAATTTTTTTGATTCTATTAAAGGATCATTAACTAATTTTTCATATTGTAGCTCATAAATTGAATTAGGAAATAATTCATTCATACTTTTTATTATTTGATGATAATTGTCAAAATATTTAAAAATATCCTCTAGATTGTGTGCCCAAGGAATATATATCAAATGACTTTTAATTATAGATATTATGTTAGACAAAATATCTCTTTTGCAATTAATTAGTTTTGCATTAGGAAAAATTTTTTTAATTAATTTTATATAAAAAAAGTTATCCAAAGATTTGTCAGTAAAAATATAATTACTATCTTTTGTAATTAATTTTTTTTGATTATACATTTCAGTTAGTACATTTTTATAATTTACACTATTAAAATCTAGTGATTGCTTTGATTTTAATCTTTCCGCAATATAGGTCCCAATAACGCCAGTTTCTTCACCCATAGGAATGTATTCATTACTAGATGCAACTATTTTTTCTACCAATGTTGACCCACTTCTTGGTAGTCCAAAAATAAAAATAGGTTTTATTTTGTCATTAGCTTTTTCAAAACTATTATCTGATTTATCTAACATCATTGATTTATGAATGTTTGGTAATATTTTCAATGAAATTTCCTTATTAAATTTTTTTTCCTTTGTTTTTAAAAAATACTCATGGCCTTTCAATAAATAATTGAATTCACTTTTATAATTTTCTAATTTTTCTTCATATTTTGCTAATAAAAAATTTCCATAAGCAATATTTTCATTGGAAGAATTTTTTTTGTTCATAATTTCAAATATTTTATTTTTTAAATCTGAATCTAATATTTCGTTTTTTAAAAGACTTAACTGATAATGGTATACTAAACTATTAGGTCCATATTTTGTTGCTTCTTCAAAATGACTTATTGCCTTTTTAAAATTTCCTAATGCTTTCTCTAAACCTCCAAAGTTTGCGTGTGCAACAGGATTATGAGGTTGGATCTCTATTGCTTTTTCAAAATGAATTCTTCCCTTTTTAAAATTTCCTAAAGAATTTAATAAATTTCCAAGATTACTGTGTGCAGCTACATAATTAGAGTTTATTTGTATTGCTTTTTCAAAACAATCAATTGCTTTTTCTAATTGATTCAAGTCTCTATATACCAATCCTAAATTATTATGGGTGCCCACATGATTTGGCTCTATCCCTATGGCTTTTTCAAAATAATCAATTGCTTTTTGTAATTCGTTTAAATCTCTGTATACCAATCCTAAATTACTATAGGCCAACGCATAACGCGGTTCTATCTCTATCGTTTTTTCAAAATAATCAATTGCTTTTTGTAATTCGTTTAAATCTTTATATACCAATCCCAAATTATTATGTGCATCTAAATGTTTGGGTTCTATCTGTATAGATTTTTCAAAACAATCAATTGCTTTTTCTAATTGATTCAAGTCTCTATACACCAATCCTAAATTATTATGTGCATTTGAATCTTTTTTATTAATCGTTATTGCTTTATTTAGCAATTGTTTTGCAAGATCAAATTTTTTTGATTGAGCAAATAATGTGCCCAAGAAAAAAACTGACTGATAATGATTTGGATTTTCTGCTAATATTTGTTTGTAAAGATTTTCTGCTTTTTTGAGATTGTTTTTTTGGTGATTTTCTAAAGCTAAACTAAAAGTTTTTTCTACATTTGTATTTTGATTCATTAAATTTTCACCCCTGCACCTTTTAAAAAAGGAGCTTTTGCATCTAAAGGCCATCTTGCTCTTGCAGAAAAATTTGTTTTATCTTTATGTCCTAGTCTAAATTTTTCAATTCCTGCCCAAGCAATCATTGCAGCATTATCACTACATAAGTCAATTGGAGGAAAAATAGGTTTAAAATTTTCTTCTTTTGAAAGATGAATAAGTTTACTTCTTATTTTTTTATTTGAAGCCACTCCACCAGCTATAACAAAGCTGTTATTTTTGTTTTTATTTTTTTCTTTAAATAATTTCATTGCAACTTTACTTTTTTTATAAAGTATATCTTCTATTGTTTTTTGAAAAGAGGCGGCTAAATGAAATTTTTCTTCTTCTTTTTTTAAATTTTTTGAAATTTTTAAAACCGCAGTTTTTAAACCTGCAAATGATAAATTACATCCACCTTTATTAATTATAGGCTTAGGAAGATTAAAATAATTTTTATCACCCTTTTTTGCATACTCTTCTATTTTTGGGCCACCAGGAAACTCAATTCCCAAAAGTTTTGCAGTTTTATCAAAAGCTTCACCTACAGCATCATCAATTGTTGTTCCTAATCTTTCATAATTACCTATACCATTAACTTTTAAAAATTGAGTATGCCCTCCCGATATTAATAATAATAAGTATGGAAAATTTAAATTATTCATAATTTTTGGACTTAATGCATGGCCCTCTAAATGATTAATTGCTAAAAAAAGGTTTATCCAAAGATCTTGCAATAGTTTTTCCAATACTTAATCCAACTGTCAAACAGACTATTAGTCCAGGCCCAGCTGTTGCCGCAATTCCATCTATTTCATTCAAACTCTTTTTACTTTTTTTAATTGCTTCATTGATAATAAAATCTATTTTTTCAACATGTGCTCTAGCTGCTATTTCAGGCACTACACCACCAAATTTCCTATGTTCTTTAATTTGACTTGAAACTATATTTGATAGAATTTTAGCTTTTTGGCCAATGTTTTGTTCTACAACAGCAGCAGCAGTTTCGTCACAGCTTGTTTCAATCCCCAAAAAAGTCAATAGTTTTTTCATGAATTATATTTTACCAATTAATAAATAAAACGATATAAAATAAAATATATTTTTAAATTTATGAATAAAAAAAAAATTATTATAGGTTCAAGAGGTAGCAAGTTAGCTATGCTGTATGCCAAAAATGTAAGAAAAAATATTTTAAGTGAAAATTCAGATTTGAATGATAATTCTATAGAAATGAAATTAATAAAAACATCAGGAGATATTCATCATTCAAAAAGATTATCTGAAATAGGTGGCAAGGGACTTTTTTCAAAACAAATTGAAGAAGAATTATTATTGAAGAAAATAGACATAGCCGTTCATGCTTTGAAAGATTTGCCTTCAATTGAAACACCCGGTTTAGAAACGAAGATTTTTTTAAAAAGAAATGATCCAAGAGAAGTAATGATCAGCAATGGTTTTAATTCAATTACAAAATTAAAACCGAACTCAATTATTGGTACATCTTCATTTAGAAGGACGGCTCAAATAAACTTTATGAGAAAAGATCTAGTTGCAAAATTGATTAGAGGAAATGTAGATACACGAATACAAAAATTAGAAAATCAGGAATATGATGCTATCATATTAGCTTATGCTGGAATAAAGATTTTAGGATTAGAAAAAAAAATTTCTCAATTTTTTTCTTTTTCAGAAATGTTACCAAGCGTTGGTCAAGGAATCATTGCTTTGCAAACAAGAACAAATGATGAAAAAACTAAAAGTATTTTGAAAAAAGTTAATGACGAAAATACATCTAGAGCTGCCATTGCAGAAAGAAGTATGCTTAAGACAATCGAAGGAGATTGTGATACAGCGGTTGGAGGTTTGGCGATTATAGAAAAAGATTTGATTACTTTAAATTGTGAACTATTTTCACTAGATGGAAAAAAAAGATTTTTAACAAAAGCCAAAGGTCACATTTCAGAGGCAAATAAAATTGGCATTGAGGCAGGCAAGGATTTATTAAAGCAAGCCGGAGATAACTATAAAAAAAGATAAAACAAATGCATATACTTGTTACAAGACCAATTGAAGATTGCTTAAAACTTATAGAAGGTTTAAAAATTTTAGGTCACCAAGTTACTCATTGCCCTATTATTAAAATAAAAAGGCTATCTTACAAAGAACCAAATTATAAAAATTATAATGGAATTATTTTTACAAGCTCTAATGCAATCGATTGTTTAGATACAAAAAAAATACCAAAAAATATTTCATGTTTTTGTGTTGGAGATACAACAGAAAAGAAAGCAAAGAGCAAAGGGTTTTATCAAGCTATTTCTGCAGGCGGAAATGTTAATACATTAATTGAACTAATCATGAGAATTTATGATAAAAAATCTGGAAAACTTCTCTACATAAGTAGCGAATTTATTTCAAAAGAATTGGATAAGGATTTATTAGCTCATGGTTATTTAGTTGATCGAATAATTAATTATACATCTTTGCCAGTTGAAGAAATTTCAGAAAATACATTATCTCTTATTAAGGAAAATAACCTAGATGCAATATTTGTTTATTCTGAAAAAAGTGCGATTAATTTAAAAAATTTAATAATAAAGTATTCGTTAGTTGACGTGATGATGGATTCTAACCTATTCTGTATTAGTAAAAAAACTTCAAAAGCTTTAGAATTTTTGAAATGGAAAAAAATAATAATTTTTAATCCGGGAGAGGAAATTTTTTATTTGAATAAGGTTTAATATGGAAATTTTTGAAAAATTTATAGATTTGTTTGCTGATGTTTGGGTAGAAGGAATTGTAGGAGTAAACTTTACACAGATATCTATTGCAATTTTTATTTTTTTCCTATTTTTAATATTAAGAGGTTTAATTGCTAAATTTCTTCTTAAAAGATTAGAGAGTTATGTATCCAAAACCTCAAATCAATTTGATGATGCATTGGTAAAAGCATCTGAGGGACCAGTAAAATTTTTACCAATTGTTTTGGGTTTCTTTGTAGCAACATCTTATATGGATTTTGAAGGAAAAACTTTAACGTTCATTGATAATTTGAATCGATCTTTAGTAACCATTTTAATATTTTGGTTAATACATCAAATTGTTGAACCAGTTACTTACTTGATAAAAAAAGCAGAAGAATTGCTTTCAAAAGATTTATTAAATTGGATTATAAAAGCAAATAAAATTTTAATTATATTTTTTGGGATTGCGGCAACCCTAGATATTTGGGGTATTAAAATTGCACCTATTATTGCTGGACTTGGTTTATTTGGTGTTGCGGTAGCTCTGGGAGCTCAAGATTTATTTAAAAATTTAATATCTGGCATCTTAGTTTTAGTTGAAAAAAGATTTAAAATAGGAGACTGGATATATGTGGAAGATATCATAGAAGGTATTGTTGAACGAATAGGTTTTAGATCAACAGTTGTTAGAAAGTTTGATAAGTCTATAGCCACTATTCCCAATTCTTCATTTGCAGAAAATGCGGTGATAAATATCAGTGAGACGACTCATTGGATAATCAGTTGGACTATAACTTTGCAATATAATAGTACAGTCGAACAACTTAAAAACATTAGAGATGAAATTGAAAAATATATTACTACCCACAAAGATTATAAAACTAGTCTTGGCCACGCCGTTAGAGTTGATAAATTTTCAGATAGTTCGATCGATATGTATATAAGATGTTTTACAGTTACCGATGACTGGGATGAATGGCTTAAAGTAAAAGAGCGACTTGCAATTGAAATTAAACAAATTGTTGAAAAAAATAAAGCCTCATTTGCTTTTCCGAGCCAATCCATTTATATCGAAAAAAAATAATGGGATCTTTATTTTATTTATTAGTTCAGGTTTTAGATATTTATTGGTGGATTGTTATTATTAACGTAATTATAAGCTGGCTAATAGCTTTTAATGTTTTAAATACTCAAAACAGATTTGTTTTTATGATATTTGATTTTACTAATCGTTTAACCTTTCCTATTTTAAACAGGATAAGAAATTTTTTACCAAATCTTGGAGCTATAGATATTTCGCCTCTAGTTTTGCTTTTAGCTTTATGGTTTGTTAAATCATTGATGTACGAATATTTAAGACCTTTAATGTTAGGATAGATGATGTTGAAAATTGATGGAAAAGAAACTGCCATGGAACTAAGAACTGAACTAAAAAAAGAAGTTTCTTCTTTAAAAAGTAAATATAATAAAGTTCCGGGTCTTACAGTTATTTTGGTTGGAGAAGATCCAGCTAGTAAAATTTATGTTAAAAATAAAGAAAAATTTGCAAAAGAAATTGGTATGAATTCTGAGGCCCTAAGATATCCTGTCGACCTAGAAGAAAAGGTATTACTAAACAAAATTGATGAACTTAATAAAGATGATAAAGTTTCAGGTATATTGGTACAATTGCCTCTTCCAAAACATATTGATAAAAGAAAAGTTATAGAAGCCATAGATCATAAAAAAGATGTTGATGGTTTTCATCCTATGAATGTTGGAAATTTATCTTCAGGCTATGACAGCAGTATTCCGTGCACACCTCTTGGGTGTAGTCTATTGCTTAAAAAAGTTGAAAAAAATTTAAGCGGCAAACATGCGGTAGTAATTGGGAGATCTAATTTAAATGGAAAACCAATGACGCAATTACTTTTAAAAGAAAATTGTACTGTCACTATTACACACTCAAAAACAAAAGATTTAAAAGAGGAATGTCTTAGAGCAGATATAATTATTGCAGCAGTAGGAATACCTGAATTAGTCAAGGGTGATTGGGTAAAAAAAGGTGCAATAGTTATAGATGTTGGAATCAATAAAACAGAAAAGGGTATTGTAGGTGATGTTGCATTTGATGAAGTGTCTAAAGTTGCAAAAGCACTTACCCCGGTTCCTGGTGGCGTTGGTCCTATGACAATTGCTTGTTTACTAAAAAATACAGTAGAGTGTTTTAAAAAGGCCCAAAAATAAAAAATTACTTATTTTATCTTAACTTATTTTTGTGAAAATTAATAAATCTTTCAACATTTGATTTATTAAACGTTTTGTTTTCCTCAAAAGACACTTTTTTCATCGAATAGGCATTACTCTTAGTTTGTCTTGAAACAATAGTAATATTTCCTTTATATAGTTTTAGTTTGACAGATCCATTTACTTTATTTCTTTTTAAATCGACAATTTTTTGAAGTTTAAATCTTTCTTTTGAATACCAATAACCATTGTAAATAAGTTCTGCATATCTTGGTATTATCGAGTCTTTTTTATGCATTGTTTCTTTGTCTAAAGTAACGGACTCAATTGCTCTGTGAGCATACAGTAAAAGAGTTCCACCTGGAGTTTCGTAAATTCCTCTTGATTTTATTCCAATAAATCTATTTTCAACAAGGTCAACTCTGCCAATCCCATTTTTTCCTGCGATAAAATTTAATTTTTCTAAAAGTTTTGAAGGAGATAATTTTTTACCATTAACAGTTATTGGATCACTATTTTTAAAACCTATTATAACACAAACAGATTTGTTAGGTGCTTTTTCTGGAGAAGCTGTTCTTTGAAAAATATATTCAGGAGCAGAATTTTTAGGATTTTCCAAAACTTTTCCTTCAGTGGAAGTATGAAATAAATTATCATCAATTGAAAAAAGGTGGTGCACCTTTTTTATCTTTTAGAATATGAATTCGATGTTTTTTTGCATAATTAATTAAATCAGTTCTAGACTTTAGTTTCCAAATTCTCCAAGGAGCTATAATTTTAATTTTTGGCCCAAAGTAATGGTAACCAAGTTCAAATCTTACTTGATCGTTCCCTTTGCCAGTAGCACCATGAGAAACTGCATAAGCTTTAAATTTTTTTGCAATTCTAATTTGATCTTTTGCTATTAATGGTCTTGCAATAGAAGTACCCAATAAATAAACACCTTCATAAATTGCATGTCCTCTTATCATTGGATAAATGTAATCTTTTACAAAAGTATCTTTTAAATCTTTTATTATTATTTTTTTTACGCCAAGCTTTTTTGCGTTTTTAATTATTTTTTTTCTATCAATTTTCTGACCAATATCAGCCGTATAAGCTATTACTTCTGAATTATAATTTTCTTGAAGCCATTTTAATATTATGGACGTATCCAACCCTCCCGAATAGGCTAAAACTATTCTTTTTTTATTTCTCATTTTTGATTATTTAACTACAGCTTTTTTTTGCAGTGTTATAAGCTTTTGTAAAACCCATCAGAGAATAGTGATCAGTTGTTTTTTTTCCATTAACAGTTTTTCCAATAATCATAATTCTTGATGCAGTTTTCATTAATTTTATGATTTTTGTTTCATCTTCCACGTCACCTGCCCAAGCAAAATCACCTTGTGAAAATAAATCAAATTTATTTTTTCCAGATTTAGCTGTTACTAAAGATTTATTGTCAAATATATAGCCAGCAGTAACACTGACTTCATTTTTTACATTATCTTTTGGTCTGAAACTTACAAATAATCTTGATGGATTTCTTTTAAATCCTTTTGGAGCTTTTAGAACAGGTATTGACCGTGCAAAACAAGTTTTAGCCCCTCCTTCTTTCAATCTAAAACTTTCCCAATCTTTATATTTACCCAAACTCTTAATTTCCTGAGCATATGAATTAACAGGAATTAACAAAAATAAAATAAATACTAATTTTTTAATATTTATAGGCATGAGTTTGAATATGTTTTTTTCAATATCATTTATTTCTTTAATAATAAAGCTTCTTTTTTAGAAACTTGAAAAAGCATTTAAAAATTTATATATTTAAAGAATGGAATTTAATAAACAAAATATCAAATCACAAGCTGGGGTTAAAGAATCCCATGTAATCGACGAAGGTTTAAGAGCCTACATGCTTAAAGTTTATAATTATATGGCATCAGGTGTTCTGTTAACTGGTATTGTTTCTGTAATAGTTTTTGAATTTTCAGGCGGTATGGACATTAGGTTGGGATCAACTGGTTTGACAGGATTAACAAATCCATTTGGAGAATTAGTTTTTAATTCAGCTTTTAAATGGCTAGTAATGTTAGCACCCTTAGGAATTGTTATTTATATGAGTTTTGGAATTAGAAAAATGAGCGCATCCAAAGCGCAAGGAACTTTTTGGATTTTTGCAGCATTGATGGGCGCGTCGTTAGCCTCAATATTTATATTTTATACACAAATGAGTATTGCTCGAGTTTTCTTTATTACAGCAGGAACTTTCGGTGCAATGAGTATTTATGGATACACGACAAAAAGAGATTTAACAAAATTGGGATCTTTTTTAATGATGGGTTTAATTGGAATCATAATTGCATCAATAGTTAATATGTTTATGCAATCTACAATGATGCATTATGTAATTTCAATACTTGGAGTTTTAATTTTTGTAGGATTGACAGCTTACGATACACAAAAAATTAAAAATATGTATTTAGTGAGCGACAGCGGCGAACTCATGAGCAAAAAGGCAGTAATGGGTGCTTTGACGTTGTACTTAGACTTTATTAATTTATTTATAATGCTTCTTAGATTATTTGGTCAAAGAAGATAATTATTCTAATTTACAATTTTATATTTATTCCAATTAAAATTATTTATTAATAACATCAAGTTTTTAGACATCTTTAATATATTTCCTTTAGAGTCAGATATATAATATCTAAAATTAGAATTACCCGGTTCAAAATTTTTGCAAATATTAAAAGCTGGATTTTCAGAAGATCTTTTAAATACACTAAAGCTGACATTTTTTTTTGAAATGTTTAAAACATAATCTTTCCAAATTCCTGCTGAAACTTTTTTTGCATATAAATCTAAAATTATTTTAAGTTCTTTTTTTATAAAAAAATTATTTTCATATTTTAATTCGTTATTTTGATTACTTACTATAAGCGTTAATTTTTTCATCTATTTTTCCAATTTATATTTTTTTATTAATGGCAATTGAATAGCTGTAAATAAAAATGTCACAGGTAATAAACCCCAAACTTTAAAATTTACCCAAAATTCTTCTGACTGAGTTCTCCAAACAAGTTCATTTAAAAATGCAAGAAAAAAAAAGAAAATAATCCACCTATCATTTAATTTTGTCCAACCTTCATCCATAAGTTTTACTGAATTTTGTAAAATTTTTTTTAATAATGGCTCTTTATAAAAATGCTTTCCAAACAAAAGTATAAAAGCAAAAAGAATATTGATGATTGTTGGCTTCATATATAAAAAAATTGGATTATCAAAATAAATAGTTAAGCCTCCAAAAAATGTTATTAGAATTCCACTTGTTAGAGGAATAAATGATATTTTTTTTTCAAGAAAATAGACAATTGCTAATGATACTATTGTTGCAATAATGAGTGGAGGGATGGCAAAAGCTAAATCTTTATCACTTTTGTAATAAAAGATAAAAAAAATCAATAACGGACCAAAGTCTGTCACAAATTTAATAAATGGTTTATTCATTAAAGGGTTATTAACATACTATTAAAACTTTCATAATTTTCCTATTGATTTTTTTATAAATTTACTTAAGGTTGTTAGTTAAATAATGACAATAAAATCTGCAAAATTTTCTATAGGCGATATTGTTCGTCATAAACATTTTGATTTTAGGGGTGTTATTTATGATGTTGATTTTGAATTCAATAATTCTGAAGACTGGTATCAATCTATCCCTAAGGATGTTAGACCTAAAAAAGATCAACCCTTTTATCATTTATTAGCTGAAAATGATGAAATCACTTATGAGGCTTATGTATCTCAACAGAATTTAGTTGTTGATGATTCGGGTGAACCAATAAAACATCCTCTTATAAATGAAATTTTTACTGGCAAAAAAGGATCTAGCTATTTTAAACCATCAAATTAGTCTATTTGCCATTTTTTAAACATAAATCGTTCAAAAGTTAGACAAATAATAATTTTATCCTTTATTTATAGCCTGATTAAGGACTTTATTCATAATATCTCTAACTCCCTCTTTGTTCTTAATTAGGCTAAACATTTTTTAAAAAAGTTATATTATTTTAAAAATGTTTAAAATAATAAATCCGAATAACTTATTTGGCACATCAAACAAAATTAGAAAAGTTTTATTTTTCTTATTTATAATTTTAATAGTTGCAGGTTTATTGGAAGCTTTGTGGTTTTCACCAAAAGATTATATTCAAAACCATGCGGTAAGAATTATGTATGTTCACGTTCCATCAGCCTGGATTTCATTGGGAACATTTTTAGCAATAGGTGTTTTATCAATTTTTAGTTTTATATTTAAAAATAAAAATTTTTTAATTATTAGCAAATGTTTAGCTTCTTCTGGTTTTATGTTTAACATTGTAGCTTTGGTGACCGGCTCTATTTGGGGAAAACCTACTTGGGGAACCTGGTGGGCTTGGGATGCAAGAATTACGGCAATGTTGTTATTGGGAATTTTTTATCTTATGTATATTTTGTCTTGGCAAGTTTTTGAAAAAGAAGAAACAAAACAGAAAGTTTCAACCATTATTGCTATTTTAGGCATTGTTAATGTCCCAATAATCAAATTTTCTGTTGATTGGTGGTCTACCCTGCATCAAAGTTCATCAGTGAATATTCTTTCAGAATCGACTATACATTCTTCAATGATAGTACCATTAGTGATAATGATGGTTGCATTTGTTATATTTTCTGCGGTTATTTTTTTAATGAAATATAATTCAGAAATTATTAAATTAAAAAATAAAGGATTGGATAGATTATGATTGAAAGATTGTTCAGCATGGAAGGATATGGAATTTTTGTGTGGGCAGCGTTTGGGTTCACTCTTTTTTGCTGTTCTGCTTTGTATTTGATTACCAAAGTTCAGTTAGTAAAACAGGAAAAGAAGTTTTTTGTAAAATTTGGAAAACTTACACAAGAAAAAATTGAAATTGCCAAAAAGCAAAAAATAAATAAAGAAATTTTAGTTAGTAAGCCTAACTATAATTTTTAATTTTCCAAGAATGAATAATGCTTGGAAAAAAAGTAAGATCTAGAGCTATTTTCATTTTTTTGGTTTTAACTTCATTAATCCTAACAGCGTATATTTTATTTAAATCTCTAGAAGAAAATGTCGTCTATTTTCTTTCTCCAACAGAAATATATGAAAAACAAGAAATTCATTTTGATAAAAAAATACGAATAGGAGGAATGGTTAAGAAAAACACAATTAAACATTCTGCTGAATCTATTAATTTTATAATTACAGATTTTAAAAACGAAATATACGTAATTTATTCAGGATCTATTCCTAATTTATTTGCAGAAGAAAAAGGAGTTGTTGCCGAAGGTTTTTTAAAAGATAAAAATTACTTTCTTGCTGATAAAATTTTAGCGAAACATGATGAAAATTATATGCCACCAGAAGTTAATGAGGCTTTAATGAAGGAAAGCAAACAATGATTTTTGGTGAATTGGGTTATTATTCATTAATATTTTCAATATTATTTTCAATATTATTATTTTTTTTCATCTATCAAGATTATTTCATTAAAAATAATAATATTAATATTAAAATATATTCATTCTGTTTTTTACAATTTTTTACAATAATATTAAGTTTTTTTTCTTTGGTTTTTTCATTTTTATTATCAGATTTTTCATTAGCTTCGGTATTTGAAAATTCACATTCTTCCAAACCAATGTTTTATAAATTTTCTGGAACCTGGGGAAATCACGAAGGAAGCCTTTTACTTTGGATTGCTGTTTTGTCCTCTTTTTTATTTTTATTTTTATTAAATTCAAAAAAAGATCCAAAAAAATATAGATTGCTTACAATTTTTTTTCAAAATATTCTTATTCTTGGTTTCTTAATTTTTATTATCAAAACTTCAAATCCATTTGAGAAACTGATTCCAATTCCAAAAGAAGGCTTGGGATTAAATCCTATATTACAAGACCCGGCACTTGCTATTCATCCGCCAATTCTTTACATAGGCTATGTTGGTTCATCAATAATTTTTTCGTCATCTTTAGCTTCTATGATTGTAAATTTTGTTTCAAAAATTTGGGCTGAATCAATTAAAATTTGGGTTTTGATTTCTTGGATTTTTTTAACACTTGGTATAATGCTAGGTTCTATTTGGGCCTATTATGAACTTGGCTGGGGTGGTTTTTGGTTTTGGGACCCTGTAGAAAATGTTTCTTTAATGCCATGGCTTGCATTAACTGCATTATTACATTCAGTTATAATTTTAGCTAAAAGAAATATTTTTCAATCATGGACAGTCATTTTATCTATAATTACTTTTGCCCTGAGTATGAATGGAACATTTTTAGTAAGATCTGGTATTTTGAATTCAATACATACTTTTGCGAATGATCCAAAAAGAGGAATATTTATATTAAGTTTTTTAATATTTTTATCTTTATTGTCACTAATAATTTTTTTTATTTATCAACCACAAAAAAAAGGAAATATTTTTTTCAATTTTTCTAGCAAAGAAATGGGAATAGCAATTAATAATTGGTTTATGATTTTTTTTTTATCAGCAGTTTTAATTGGAACCATTTATCCTATTTTGTTGGAAGTTATTAATGGGAAAAAAATTTCAGTAGGACCGCCCTATTACAATTTTATTTTAACACCTTTTTTAATACCTTTTTTAATTATTATGACTATTAGTGTAAAAATGGATTGGATTAGATCAAGCATAAATGAAAAGAAAAAAGAATTATTATTTTTATTAATTTTTGCTCTTTTTTTTGTTTTAATGATTAGTTATTTTTTTGAAGAAATAAACATAACTGTTTTGTTAATATTTTTTTCATCTATTTTTTTAATTTTTAGTTTATTTAAAGATTTTTTTGACTTTTTTAGAAATAAAAAAAAAATTAACATAGCTCAAATTATTTCTCATTTTGGCTTTGGCTTGCTAATATTCAGTATTGCTGTTTGTAGTACTTTTTCAAAAGAAATAGATATTAATTTAAAAGTTGGAGAAAGTATAAAATTATATAACTATGAATTGAAATTTAAGGATTTATCAATGAAAGAAGATAAAAATTTTAAAAGTATAATAGGAAATTTTAATTTAGTGGAAGCTAATGGAAAAATTTTTTATTTTAATCCAGAGCTTAGAATTTATGATCAACCTTTAATTATGACTAGTGAAGCAAATATTAAAACAAATTTTTTCAAAGACAAATATATTGTAATGAACAATGTTTCAGGTAGCGATTATTATAATATAAGGTTTCAAGAAAAACCATTTATGATATGGATTTGGATAGCTAGTCTTTTAATTGCAGCTGGAGGCTTTTTAAGCATAATTTTAAAAAGAAATTAGATTGATTAAAAAAATACAATTTGGAATATTATTTTTAATAATTATTAGTTTATTTTATTTTTTTAGCGAAGGTCTTAAAATTGATAAAATTTTTTCCCCCCAAAAAAATATTGGTCAAAAATTATCAAATTTTTCAGCACCATCAATTTTTAATAATGAAATAATGATCACACAAGATTCATTGAAAAATAAAAAATTTTATATGATTAATATTTGGGCTTCCTGGTGTGCTCCTTGTAGAGAAGAACATCCTTATTTAATGCAACTTTCTGAAGAAAATTTATTAAAGATTGTTGGAATTAATTATAAAGACAAAAAAAATTATGCAATTACATTTTTAAAAAAATTTGGAAATCCTTATTCAGAAATTGGAAGTGATAAAAATGGAGCCATTTCGATTGATTTAGGAGCACGTGGAATTCCAGAAAGCATATTATTAGATGATCAAAAAAATATAGTTGCACAATTTATTGGACCTTTAAAAAAAAATGATTACAAAAAAATTATAAAAATTATAAAAAATAAATGAAACTCAGTATTAAAAAAATTATCATATTGTTATTTATTTTAATTTGTAGCATATCAACAAGTTTTTCTGCGGGGTCGTTTGATAACAAGATAAAGAAAATTTCAAAAAATTTAAGATGTATAACTTGCCAAGGCCAATCAATTGATGCTTCAAATTCTGATTTTGCTCTAGATGTTAAAAATTTTATCAAAATTAAATTAAATGAAGGCTTAAATGAGGAACAAATTTATGAATTATTAAAAAAAAAATATGGTTCTTGGATAGTTTTTAAACCTGAATTTAAATATGATAATTATTTATTGTGGGGTTTTCCATATTTGATATTTTTAATAGGTGGAATATATATTTTTATTAAAATAAGGAAGAAAATAATAAAATTTTAATCATTTTTGTTTATATTTGAGTTTTTCAAGTATATGTTTGTTCTTATGAAAAAAATTTTTCGAACGTTATTTAGTATTTTAATTTTGAGTTTAATAGCTTTAGAAACAAACTCAGAAGAAAAAATAGTAGATAACAATCACGAATTTACTTTTTATACAGGATTATTTGATCACAATCATGCCTATGGAAACTCATCCTTAGTTGGTTTTCAACACCAAGATCATGATTTATTTAGAGATTCGTTATTAGGAAAACTTTCGCCCGTTACCGGAGGTTTGATTACAGCAGATAATGCAGTGTATATGTACACGGGTGTTCAAGCTGAATACAGTTTAGGACCTCTTAATTTTACGCCAAGTGTTTCACCTGGTTATTATAATTCAGGCAATGGAAGAAATTTAGGTTCAGATTTTGAAATTAAATCTGAAATAAAGTTATCCTTAAAACTATCAGAAAATAATCAATTTGGAATGTCATACAATCATATTTCCAATGCTGATACAGCAGATATGAATCCAGGCATAGAAAGTTATACTTTTAACTTTTTAAGAAAATTTTAAATTAATTTAAATAAATGAAGCTTAGTAATTGTCATAATTTTGATGACTTTAGAAAGTTGGCAAAAAAAAAATTACCATCTCCTATTTTTAATTATATAGATGGGGGTTCGGATGATGAAATTACTTTAAACAGAAATACCGAATCTTTTAATGATTGTGATTTGATCCCAAATGTTTTAACTGGCGTAGGTGATGTAGATTTATCTACCACCGTTTTAGGACAAAAAATTGAATTTCCACTTTTTCTTGCAGCAACTGCTATGCATCGTCTTTATCATCATCATGGTGAACGAGCGACAGCAAAAGCTGCAGAAAAAATGGGTACAATGTTTGGTATATCAACTATGGCAACAACTAGTATTGAAGAAATTGGAAAACTAACCAAAGGTCCCAAATTATTTCAACTTTATATTCATAAAGATAAAGGGTTAACAGATAATTTAATTGATAGATGTAAGCAATCTGGTTTTAATAGTATGTGTTTAACAGTAGATACGGTAGTGGCAGGCAATAGAGAAAGAGATCACAGAACAGGATTTACTACTCCTCCCAAATTAACATTAGGTAGCTTGCTAAGCTTTGTGTTGCATCCAACTTGGACTATTAACAATTTAATTCATGAAAAATTTAAATTAGCAAATATCATTCATATGACTGAAAAAGGTAGTAGCATTGATAAATCAGTTATGGATTATATAAACGAACAGTTTGATCCTTCAATGAATTGGAAAGATGCCGAATATTGTGTAAAAAAATGGGGAGGACCATTTGCTCTTAAAGGTGTTATGTCAGTTGAAGATGCTAAAAAAGCAATTGATATTGGATGTACCGCAATTATGATTTCAAATCATGGTGGTAGACAACTAGACGGTTCAAGAGCCCCTTTCGATCAACTAAGCGAGATTGTTGATGCAGTTGGAGACAAAATCGAAGTAATTCTTGATGGAGGAATTAGGAGAGGAACCCATGTTTTAAAAGCTTTAGCTCTCGGTGCAAAAGCTTGTAGTTTTGGAAAAGGTTATTTATTTGCTCTAGGAGCAGCTGGTCAAAAGGGCGTTGAATCAATATTACAGAAAATGAAAGCAGAAATAAATCGTGATATGATATTAATGGGTTGCAAGTCAGTTAACGAACTTAATAGATCTAAAATAGTATTTAGAAAAAACTATAAATGAAAATAGCTAAAAGTGTAAATAGGCTTGGCAGTGAAGCAGTCTATAGTATTTTTGCAGAAACAAAAAAATTAGCGAAACAAGGAAAAAAAATTATTGATTTAAGTTTAGGTCAATCCGACTTTAAATCTCCAAAACATGCAGTTGATGCTACAATTCAAGCTTTAAAAGATGGTCATCATGGATATACGCTGCCAAATGGAATTATTGAATGTAGAGAAGCAGTAAGTAGAAAAATCAAAAGTTTATACAATGTAGATATTGATCCAGAAAGAATAGTTATTATGCCGGGCGGAAAACCCACAATGCATTATGGAATTTCTTTTTTTGGAGAACCAGGTGCAGAAATTATATATCCCGATCCAGGTTTTCCTATTTATGAATCGATGATTAACTATACTGGAGCCAAAGCAGTTCCTTTTGATATGACTGAAAATAAAGATTTTTCAATTAATCCTGACAAAGTTTTATCTTTAATTAATGAAAACACTAGATTATTGATTTTAAACAATCCACATAATCCTACCGGTGGTTTCACCGAAAAAACTGTAATAGATGAATTAGCCAAAGGTTTAATGAATTTTCCCCATGTAACAATCTTATGTGATGAGATTTATGATAGATTAATTTTTGATAAAAAAGAAATTCCAACCTTTTTTAATTATCCTGATCTTTATAACAGACTAATTATACTAAACGGATGGAGCAAAACATATGCAATGACAGGATGGCGTTTAGGTTGGGGAGTATGGCCAAAAAACTTAATAGAACATGTATTCAAATTTTGTGTGAATAATCATTCATGTGTAAATACTGCAGCTCAATTTGGTGCAATTGCAGCATTAGAAGGACCCGAAGATCATCTGAATAATATGATGAAAGAATTTACTATAAGAAGAAAAATTATTGTTGATGGTCTAAGAAGCCTAAAGGGCATTGAATGTAGTTTACCGGGTGGATCTTTTTTTGTATTTCCCAATATTAAAGGAACCGGTATGAATGGAGAAGAATTTGCAAAAAAATGTTTACAAGAAACTGGGGTAGCCATGATACCCGGAACAGCATTTGGAAAATTTGCTACTGATAATGTAAGACTTAATTTTGCAACTTCGCAAAATAATATTTCCAAAGCTTTAGAAAAAATAAAGAATATGTTAGGTTAAACTATATTATGTCTGAATTAGCTTTACCAAAAATAGATGAAAATGTAATTCAAAAAAAAGATTTTATAGTACGAAAATTAAAAAAAATTACTAGATCTGAAAATGTTTTAAGCCACCCAGATGAAATCAAACCTTATGAAACGGATGCACTTTCAGCATACAAACAAACCCCACTAACGGTGGTTCTTCCTGAAAAAACAAAAGAAGTTAGCGAAATATTAAAATTTTGTAATGAAGAAAACATTAAAGTAATACCAAGAGGAGCTGGAACAGGTTTATCTGGTGGTGCACTTCCCCTTCAGGATGCTATTCTTTTAGGCCTTGGAAAATTCAATAGAATATTAGAAATAGATTTTGAAAATAAATGTGTTGTTACACAACCCGGTGTAACAAATTTAGGTATTACTCACGCTGTTCAGCACAAAGGATTTTATTATGCGCCAGATCCCTCAAGTCAGATTGCATGTTCAATTGGAGGAAATGTTGCGGAAAATTCGGGAGGAGTACATTCATTAAAATATGGAACAACTACAAATAATATTCTAGGTGCAGAGATGGTAATGATGGATGGAACTATTTGTAAAATTGGTGGCAAAACTCTTGATCAAGAAGGCTATGATATTTTGGGTTTATTATGTGGCTCAGAGGGTTTGTTAGGCGTAATTACAGAGGTAACAGTAAAAATTTTAAAAAAACCCCAATCAGTTAGAGCCGCATTAATCGGGTTTCCAACAATTGAAGATGGCGGAAATTGTGTTTCAGATATTATTTCAAACGGAATTGTGCCTGCTGGAATGGAAATAATGGATAAAGCTTTGATAGTTGCAACAGATAATTTTGCTAAGGCAGGATATCCAAAAGATGCTGAGGTTTTAATGATTGTAGAGCTAGATGGAACTAAATCTGAAGTAGACAATATGCTTAAACAAGTTGGAGAAATTGCAAAAAAAAATAATTCAAATAGCATCAAGTTAAGCAAAAATGAAAAAGAAAGATTGGCTTTCTGGTCAGGTCGTAAAGCAGCCTTTCCCGCATGTGGAGCAATGGCTCCAGACTATTATTGTATGGATGGTTCTATACCAAGAGGAAAACTATCTTTAATTTTAAAAGAAATTAATAATTTATCTAAAAAATATAATTTAGCAGTTGCTAACGCATTTCATGCTGGTGATGGAAATTTACATCCTCTTATAATGTATGATGGTAGCGATAAAGAACAACTTAGAAAAACGGAGGAGTTTGGAGCTGAAATTTTAAAAACTTGTGTGAAGCTTGGAGGAGTTCTTACAGGAGAACACGGAGTTGGAATTGAAAAGAGAGAACTAATGTGTGAAATGTTTAATGATAATGACATTCAACAACAGCTTAGTATTAAAAAATCTTTAGATGAAAAAAACTTGTTAAATCCAGGGAAAGTTTATCCAATACTTAGAAAATGTGCAGAGGAAGGAAGGATCCATGTCCATCGAGGCGAAGAAAAATTCCCAGATATCCCTAGATTCTGAAATTTTTAAACCTGAAGACGAACAAACTGTTTCAGATATAATAAGGGACTGTTATAAAAAAAATTTACCAATAGAAATTATTGGATCAAATTCTAAAAATTTTATTGGATATAACTTGCAATCTGCAAAAACGTTAGATTTTTCTAATTTATCTGGAATTATAGAATATCTTCCTGAGGAACTTTATATAAAAGTTAAACCAGGTACCCCTTTAGTTTTGATTGAAGAAACTTTGGATAAAAACAATCAACAACTTGCTTTTGAAACAATTGATTTTGGTTTTATACAAAATGGCAAATCAAACAAAGGAACAATAGGAGGGTATGTTGCCTGTAATTTTGCTGGATCAAGAAGATTTAAGTTAGGAAATGTAAGAGATCATATATTGGGTTTTAGAGGCGTTAATGGAAAAGGAGATATAGTTAAATCAGGCGGAACAGTTGTAAAAAATGTTACAGGATATGATTTATCTAAAGTTGTTACCGGATCATTTGGAACATTAATTGCTTTAACGGAAATTACATTAAAAGTATCACCAAAAAAATCTTCACAGTCTACAATTGCTATTCATACAGATAATTCAATTCAAGTTTCACAACTATTTGATAAAATTTTAAGTTCCAGCAATGAAGTTTCAGGTTCTGTTTATATTCCTGATGAACCCAAAAATAAAAAATATAATTTAAATAAAAGTGAAATATTTAAATTTAATGATTTAAAATACGAGGGTTCATTTTTAGCTTTTAGATTAGAGGGGGACAAAAAATCTATCGAGGAACGCAAAAAAGATTTGACCAAAGAATTAGAATTAAACAAATTTAAAATTTCAACTTTGGATTTTTATCAATCCGTTTTGTTTTGGCAAAAAATTAATAATCTCGAATTATTCACAAGCACTAGAAATAATATTTTAAGGGTTGTTATACCACCGGCAAGTAGCGAAAAATTAATGAAATATTTAAAAAATAAATATAAATTTTATATTGATTGGTCCGGTTCATTATTTTGGATAGAGGTTGAAGACAAAGAAGAAACAAATATTAAAGATATAAAAAGATTTGTATTGGATATTGAGGGCTATTTAACCGTGATTAAAAAATCAGAAAAATTCAGTTTTGAAGAAAGTTTATTTACTATAAATGAAAATGGACTTTTGATTTCAAAAAAGATCAAGGAAAGTTTTGATCCAAAAAAGATTTTTAATCCAGGAAAAATGTATAGAGAAATATAATGCAAACAAATTTTTCAGAAAAACAGTTGGAAAATAAGGACAACCAATCTACAGAAAAAATATTTAAAAAGTGTGTTCATTGCGGAATGTGCAATGCCACTTGTCCTACTTATGGAATTTTAGGAGACGAGTTAGATGGACCCAGAGGTAGAATTTATTTAATTCAAGACATGTTAGAAAATGAAAAAAAACCTAGCGCAAAAACAGTAAAACATATTGATCGATGCCTTTCATGTTATAGCTGCATGACTACCTGTCCAGCAGGAGTAAATTATATGCATGTGATTGATCACGGAAGAAAATATATTGAACAAAATTATAAAAGACCTTTTTTTGATAAAATTCTCAGAAATTTTTTATCTATAATTTTACCAAATGTTAAATATTTTAAAATTATGAGTATTTTTGTAAAAATTGGAAAACCTTTTAAGTTTATTTTTCCAAAAAAAATAAAAGATATGATAAATTTGATGCCAACATCATTTCCAAAAAAAACTTTAAAAGTTAAAGAAGTATATCGAGCAAAAGCAAAAAAAAAGATAGCCAGAGTTGCTTTATTGACTGGCTGTGTTCAAAAAGAAATATCACCCCAGATAAATGAGTCAACCATAAGGATATTAAATAGACATGGAGTAGAAGTTGTTACACCAAAAAAAATTAGATGTTGTGGATCTTTAAATCACCATCTAGGAAGAAACGAAGATGCCCACAAGGATTTTGTAAACAATATAAATACTTGGTACGATGAATATTTAAATGGCAATCTTGATGCTATTCTATCCAATACTTCTGGTTGTGGAACAACTTTGAAAGATTATGAATTTATTTTTAGAAATGACAAAGAATTGAAAAAAAAAGCAAAAAAAATTTCTAAATTAACCAAAGATGTTTCTGAATATTTATCTGAAAGCTTAAATTTAAAGATAGAGAAGAAGGAGAAAAAATATAGAATTGCTTATCATTCTGCCTGCTCTATGCAGCATGGTCAAAAAGTTCATAGTCAGCCCATGGAACTACTTTCAAAAACAAAAAATGAAATATTAGAAATTCCAAGTGGACATTTATGTTGTGGGTCTGCTGGAACATACAATATTTTACAAGGCGAAATTGCAAAAGAACTTCTTAAAGACAAAGTTAAGAATATTGAAAGCTTAGATCCACAAATAATTTCAACTGGAAATATAGGATGTATAATACAAATTTCTAATGGAACGAAAATTCCAATTTTGCATACAGTGGAAATTTTGGATTGGTATACTGGAGGACCAAAACCTAAAGTATTACAAAAATTATGAAAAAAATTTTAGTTACAAGGAAATTGTTAAAATCAAATGAAGATAGAGTTTCAAAAATTTTTGATACAAAATTAAATTTAAATGATGAATTGTATTCACAAAAAAAACTAATTGAACTTAGCAAAGGATGCGATGGTATTCTATCTTCACTAACTGACAAACTAGATGAACAAACAATTAATCAATTATCTAATACAACAAAAATTATTTCAAATTTTGCTGTAGGTTTTGGAAATATTGATTTAGAGGCAGCAAAAAAAAGAAAAATAGCAGTTACAAACACTCCCGATGTTCTAACTGATGCTACAGCAGAAATTACGATGTTGTTAATCCTTGGAGCAGCAAGAAGAGCATCTGAGGGAATAGAGCATGCAAAAAAAAGCAATTGGAAATGGTCTGCTGATTTTTTAATTGGCAAACAATTAACGGGTGCAAGATTAGGGATCTTGGGAATGGGTAGAATTGGCAGAGCTGTCGCAAAACTTGCAAGAGCATTTGGTATGATTATTCATTATCACAATAGATCTAAACTAAGTTCTAAACTTGAAATGGGAGCAATTTATCATGATAATATTAAAAGTTTATTTTCTGTTTCAGATATTCTTTCAATTAATTGTCCGGCAACAAAAGAAACTGAAAATATAATTAATGCAGAGAGTTTAGAATATTTTCCAACTGGAGCAATAATTACAAATAGTGCAAGAGGCGATATGATTGATGATGAAGCGATGATAAATGCTTTAAGTAGAAGAAAAATTTATGCTTTAGGCCTAGATGTTTACAAAGGTGAGCCAAAACTTAATCCAGGATATTTAAATATAAAAGATGTTTTCATTTTGCCTCATCTTGGAAGCGCCACTAAACAAACTAGAACTGCAATGGCCAATTTAGCAATAAATAATCTCGATGAATTTTTTAAAACTGGACGATGTAAAAATAAAGTAAATTAGTTTAATTTAAAAAAATTTTTTATAATTAATAATTTCTATTTAAGGTTGTATGTAGATTTAAATTTTTGATCTATACCAATGTCTTTATTATTAGGACTCTTAAATTAAACTATGGTTTAATAATAGAGTTAATTAACTAAAACGGAGGACAAATAATGTCTAAAAAACAAAGAACGTTAAAAGGAAAAACACCTTCAAGACGTAAGTTCTTCAAAGCTGCTGCTGCTACAGGCGCTGCTGCTGCTGCTACATTGGCGATGCCAAACATTGCTTCTGCTGCGACTACTTTAAAAGTACAAGCTGCATGGGGTGGTGGAATTTTTCTAAGAAACGCTCAAGACTACGTTAAAAGAGTTAACGAAATGTCAGGCGGAAAGCTAAAGATTGATCTATTAGCGGTAAATTCTGTAGTAAAAACGAGTCAAATGCAAGACGCTGTTCACAGAGGAGTTCTAGATGGAGCTCACTATGTTCCAGCTTACTGGTATAGTAAAGCTGCATCAGCATCTCTTTTTGGAACTGGTCCTTGTTGGGGATGGAGTGCTCAAGAGTTATTAGGATGGATCCACTATGGTGGTGGTAAAGAACTATATAACGAACTAATGGGAAATTTAGGTTTAAATCTTGTTGGTTTCTTTAATAGTCCAATGCCAGCGCAACCACTTGGTTGGTTTAAAGAGCAAATCAAAAAATCTTCTCAAATGAAAGGTTTGAAATATCGTACTGTGGGATTAGCTGCAGATGTTCTTGGTGAAATGGGAATGTCAGTTGTTCAATTACCAGGTGGAGAAATTCAACCTGCTATGAAGAGTGGATTAATTGATGCTGCTGAATTCAATAACCCAACTTCTGATAGTGACTTTGGTATGCAAGATGTATCAAAACATTATCATTTAGCAAGCTTCCACCAATCACAAGAAGCATTTGAGATTGCGTTTAACAAAAAGAAATTTGATGCATTAGCACCTGAATTACAAAAAATTCTTGAATATGCTTCTGAAGCAGAAAATTCAAATTTCTTCTGGGGTAATACTTTAAGTTATGCTAACGACCTTGTTAAATTAAAAAACAAGCTTGGCGTAAATGTTTATAGAACTCCAGATGCTGTTATGTCAGATCAATTGAAAGCATGGGATATTATTACTACAAAGTTCAATAAGAAAGATCCTTTCTTTAAAAAAGTAGTAGATTCTCAAAAAGCGTATGCTAAAAAAGTTATGGCATACTTATTGCTTAATTCTCCTGATTACGGCATGGCTTATAGACACCACTTTGGTGAACCAACTAAAGCAATCTAAATTATTTAGATAAACAAATATTTTAAGGGCGACTTTTAAAGTCGCCCTTATTTTATTGAGTTTTAGAACATTTTATATAAGATGTTTTTTTAGAGGGAAACCAAGTATGGAAAAATACATACATTTTTTTGAAAGTTTAAGTATATGGGTTGGAAGAGCATTTGGCTGGTGTATTTTAGTTTTAACTCTTTCAGTGACTTATGAGGTTTTTGTAAGATATGTGTTAAATGCTCCAACAGTTTGGGTATTTGATATGATGGTTCAAATGTATGGAGGCTTATTTTTAATGGCAGGCCCTTATGCATTGGCTCAAGATGCACATGTCAGAGGAGACGTACTATATCGATTGTTTCCAGTAAGAGTCCAGGCTTGGATTGATTTAACTTTATATATATTATTTTTCTTTCCAGGAATGTTAGCTCTATTTTATTTTGGCTATGAAATCGCATCAGATTCATGGAGATATAAAGAAGTAAGCTGGAATAGTCCCGCAAGAATACAAATTTATTATTTTAAATCTTTAATACCATTAGCAGGCGCATTATTAATTCTTCAAGGTATATCAGAATGCATGAGATGCATTTTGTGTATCAGAGAGGGTAGTTGGCTTAATAGACATGAAGATGTTAGAGAAACTGAAGAAAATTTAGTTAGAAAAAAAGAGGAAGAAGAAAGAGAGAAAGGAATTTTAAAAAACAAATGACTGATCCACAAGTAGCAATGTTAATGTTGTCGCTTTTTATATTCCTTGTGTTATTAGGATTTCCAATTGCATTTACTTTAGTTGCGATGGGAGTTGGTTTTGGATATTATGCTTATTTTCAGGCTGATAATCTTTTAAACAATCAAATATTTTATTTACTGAATCAAAATACTTATTCAGTGATGGAAAACGATGTTCTGGTTGCAATACCCCTGTTTTTATTTATGGGTTATGTTGTTGAAAGAGCAAACATAGTTAATCGTTTATTTTTTAGCTTACAATTAGCAACTCGCCACTTGCCAGGTTCAATGGCTGTTGCAGCTTTAGCAACCTGCGCAATATTTGCGACGGCGAGCGGAATAATAGGAGCAGTTGTTACTCTTATGGGTTTATTGGCATTTCCGGCAATGGTTAAAGCAGGATATCACAGAGGTTTTGCTTCCGGGGTTATTTGTGCAGGAGGAACTTTGGGAATTTTAATTCCACCTAGCATTATGTTAATTGTTTATGCTGCAATTGCAGAATTGTCTCCACTTAGACTTTATGCGGCAGCAATTTTTCCTGGGTTTATACTTGCTGGTTTTTATATGTTTTATGTAATTGTAAGGGCATTTTTAAATCCGAAAATAGCACCCAAACCTATAGAAGAAGAAGTTCCTTCAGCAAAAATTATTTATATGCAATTGTTAACTTCCTTTTTTCCTTTGGCATTATTAATATTAGCTGTACTTGGTTCAATTCTTCTTGGTTTAGCAACCCCCGCTGAGGCAGCAGCGATAGGAGCATTCGGAGGTTTATTTTTGGCATTTTGCTATAAGTCACTAACCTGGGAAGGACTTAAACAGTCAGTATTTTTGACTGCAAAAACCACTGCAATGGTTTGTTGGCTATTCGTAGGATCTTGGACATTTGCTTCTATTTTTTCTTATTTAGGTGGTCATGCAATCATTGAACATTGGATTTTAGGATTTAATTTAGAGCCATGGCAATTTTTAGTTTTAGTTCAATTAATAATATTTTTATTAGGATGGCCTTTAGAGTGGACTGAAATATTAATTATTTTTGTGCCAATTTTTTTACCAATGTTAGATACGTTTGGTGTAAACCCGTACTTCTTTGCAATGCTAGTTGCTCTTAATCTTCAAACTTCATTTTTAACACCGCCAATGGCTATGGCCGCTTACTATCTTAAAGGAGTTGTCGGAGATCAAATTGAATTAATTGAAATTTTTAAAAGTATTATGCCTTATTTATTCATTGTTATTTTAACAATGGTTTTGATGTATAACTTCCCCGGTATAGCTTTGTATTTGCCTGATTTTTTCTTTGGTGTTGGAAAATAATTTTTTATGTCATTAATTAATTCAACTGCAGTAGAACTTGCAAAAAGAATTAAGAAAGGAGAAATTTCTTCAGAAGAATTAGTAAAAAACTATATAGAACAGATTAAAAGAAAAGATAAAGAAATTGAAGCATGGGAATTTTTTGATCCTGATTTAGTGTTGACCCAAGCTAAAAAACTAGACGAAAGCCATCAAAATGGCAACGTGCATGGACCTCTTCACGGTATACCTGTGGGAATTAAGGACATTTTTGATACGGAAGATATGCCAACGTTAGATGGCAGTGAAGCACATAAAAAAAATCCAAGCCTAGATGATTGTACTGCTGTTTCGAAACTAAAACAAGCTGGCGCAATAATAATGGGAAAAACTGTAACAGCAGAACTTGCACATTTAACACCTGGAAAAACAAAAAATCCACACGATCCTCAAAGAACACCTGGCGGTTCTTCAAGTGGATCAGCAGCAGCTGTTGCAGCAAACATGATACCTCTTGCAGTTGGAACACAAACTAATGGATCAGTTATTAGGCCAGCTTCTTTTTGTGGTGTCATTGGGTATAAACCAACTAAAGGATTAATTTCTAGACATTTGATAATGCAGGTTTCACAGGCTCTTGATCAAGTTGGAGTTTTTTCAAATTCAATTGAGGATGCAGCATTAATTAGCGAACAATTATTTGGATATGATTCATTAGATCCAGATTCAAGCTTAATGGCAAAACCAAATTTAATGAAATCAGCTAAAGAAAAACCACCCATGGAACCATTAATAGCGTTTCCTAAATTATCTTTTATGGATGAATTAGACAAAGATTCCGTGGAAGCTTTTGACGAAGTAAAAGATGAATTAAAAGAACAAATAAAAGAAGTAAAATTACCAGACATATTTGCCAATATACCAAAGTGGCACAAAATAATTGCGGAAACAGATATGGCAAAATCATTTCAAGTTGACTATCAAAAATATAAAAATTTATTAAGTGATAAAATAATCGAAGCAATTGAGAGGGGGCAAAAATATAAAGCGTCAGAATATAATGATGCTCTTTTAAAAATAGAACAAGTTAGAGATTTTTTTAAAGAGTTTTTTCATGACTATGATGCAATATTAACGCCAGCAGCATGTGGAGAAGCTCCAAAAGATTTGAAAACAACTGGTAATCCAATTTTTTGTACAATCTGGACATATTGTGGAATGCCATCGATTAGTTTACCATTGTTAGAAGGTAAAAACAAAATGCCTATGGGAATACAACTTGTTTCTTCGATGTTTGATGATGAAAGGCTATTTAGAAATGCAAGTTGGTTAACAAGCAAAATAAAAAGGTAGGATATGGAAAATTCTGATAAATCTTTAGGTGAAAAATTTGCTGTAATAATTGGCGCTTTATTATTTACAACATTTGTTACAGGTTTGGCTTGGAGTATTAGTACAGGTCTTGCAGGATTTGCTAGAAGCATTCCCTTTTGGGTTATAGTTATTTTTTGCAGTTGTTTGTTATTTTATGACTCATATAACGGAATAAAAAAAAAGTAAGTATTGCTAAACAAAAAAATGTTCTTATTGAAGTTATTTTTAACTTTAATTCTAATTTATTCGACGCTTTTAGTAGTAATATTTTTAGCTCAAAGAAAACTTTTATATCACCCAACTGAAAATAGTTCTTTAGAAGAAAATTTGCTTTCCCATAAAGTAGAAAAAATTAAAATACCTTCAAGTGATAATATTAATTTAATTAGTTGGTATTTTTTAAAAAATAAAAGTTTTAAAACTTTAGTTTTTTTTCATGGAAATGCAGGAAGATTAGAGAACAGAATTTACAAACTTAATCATTTATCAGATTTAAATTTAAATTATCTAATATTTGCTTACAGAGGGTTTAATGGAAATAATGGCAAACCTACAGAAGAGGGAATATATAAAGACTCAAAAGCTGTTATAAATTGGCTAAATTCTAAAGGAATTAAAAAAAAAGATATTATATTATATGGCGAGTCTCTTGGAGGAGCTGTTGCTATAGAGATTGCACAGAAAGAAAGTTTTGCAGGGATCATTTTGGAATCTACATTTACATCAATGATAGATATGGGTCAAAAATATTATCCAATTTTTCCAGTTAGTTTTCTTTTAAAGGACAAATATGAAACTAAAAATAAAATTAAAAATTTAAATTCTCCAACACTAGTTATGCATGGCAAAAAAGATAAAGTTGTTCCATTTTATATGGGAGAAAAGATTTATGATCTTTTAAATACCCCAAAATATAAATATTTTACCAATAACGACGACCA
>CACKTW010000007.1 GCA_902603215.1 uncultured Pelagibacteraceae bacterium | reverse complement strand
TCCTTTCTGAAGGCAAAGACTTTGAATACATTTGGGATGGTACTGTTCTTGAACAAGAATATCTTGTAGCAATCAAAGGTGGAAATGAAGCTGAAGCACTTAAGTTTATGGCTCACGCTTCTTCTGCAATAGCGAATGCTGAACAAGCTAAATACATTCCATACGGCCCTATGAGAAAATCTAGTATTGACATCATCAAAGCAGGTGAACCTTGGTTCATCAAATATGGTGGCGATATTGATATTATGCCTCATATGCCTACGCATCCAAAAGTACTTAAGAAAGCTGTTATAGCTGATCCATATTGGTGGGCTGATAACGGTGCTGAAGTAGCTGAAAGATTCGGTGCTTGGAAAGGTCAATAATAATTCGTAATGTTTAAAAAAAGGCGAGACTTGCGTCTCGCCTTTTTTGTTTAAAGGGTAAAATTATGAATGAAACAACTGCAGGACCCATTTTAACTACTGACGGAATTCCGTTAAAAGTTAGTCTTCAAAAAGCTGAAAAAAGAAATAAAATAAGAGCACTTCTCTTAGTTACACCGCTTTTAGTTTTTATACTTATTACATTCTTAATTCCTATCGGAGATATGTTGCTTAGAAGTGTTGATGATAGTTATATCAATACTGTTTTCCCAAAAACTTTTGAAAAATATCAAAAATGGGATCGACAAGGTTTACCATCCGAAGAACTTTATAAAACAATGTTTTTTGAAGTAAAAGAAGGTTCAGGTTTTAGTATAGGTAAAGCTACTACTCGAATGAATTATGCAAAATCAGGATGGAAAAGTTTATTAAAAAAATCAAAACGTAAGTTTAAAAAAATTGAAGAAGGTCCTTATAAAGAGCAAATGATTGCCATTGATAAAAGATGGGCCGACATGGAATATTGGAAAGCCCTAGGCGTGATGGTTGACGCTACGACTGCAGGATATTATTTAAATGCAGTGGATTTAAAATATAATGTTGACAAAGAGATTATTCGACAGGAAGAAAATAGAAGAATTTATAATCACACATGGATTAAAACATTTAAGGTAAGTGTTTTAGTTATGTTTTTTTGTTTGATTTTGGGTTACCCAATTGCTTACTTGTTATCAACGCTACCTTTAAAATATAGCAATCTTTTAATGATATGCGTGTTATTACCTTTTTGGACCTCACTACTTGTTCGAACTGTTGCGTGGATGGTGATGCTTCAGCAAAAAGGTGTTTTTAATAATTTATTAGTGATGGCTCATATCATTTCAGACGAGAGCCGATTCAAACTTATGTATAACGAAACAGCAACTATAATTGTTATGACGCAAATATTATTACCTTTTATGGTTTTGCCTTTGTACAGTGTTATGAAAACAATTTCGCCAAACTATATGAGGGCAGCTTTAAATCTTGGAGCTTCACCATTACATGCGTTTTGGAAAATTTACATGCCAAATTCAGTGCCAGGAATTAGCGCAGGATGCATGCTCGTATTTATACTTGCGATTGGATACTACATTACACCCGAATTAGTTGGGGGTAAGGATGGACAAATGATAGGAAATTGGATTGCTTACCATTTAAAAACAACATTAAATTGGGGACTGTGTGCAGCTCTAGGAGCTATTCTTTTAGGAGTAATGACAGTTTTATATTGGGTTTATAATAAATTAGTTGGAATAGAAAATATCAAGTTAGGATAATTATGGCTTTACCATCATATGCAACAACAGGACAAAGAGTAGGCTGGTACGCTTTTTTAACCTATTGTGGTTTAGTTTTTTTCTTTTTAATTGCGCCTATTTTTATAATTCTTCCTTTATCATTTAGCTCTTCACCATTTTTTGAATTTACTAGAGAATTTATGAGTCTTGAGCCAGAAGCCTGGTCTCTTAGATGGTATAGGCAAATGGTCGGCATTAGCAGTATAGGAGATACAACGGTTGTGTCTAATAAATGGATGTTAGGAACTAGAAATAGTTTTATCATTGGACTTTCTGCTACATTCTTAGCAACAGCATTAGGAACCGTTGCTGCTTTAGGTTTAAGTAGACGTAGCATGCCATTCAAGGGAACTATTATGGCAATATTAATTTCCCCGATGATCGTTCCATTAATTATTACATCGGCAGGAATGTTTTTCTTTTACTCAAAAATTGGATTAACTCATACTTATTTAGGTTTAATTCTTGCGCATACTGCTCTTGGAACACCCTTTGTAGTTATTACAGTTACAGCCACATTAACTGGTTTTGATACTAATTTAATTAGAGCTTCACAAAGTTTAGGAGCGGATACAATGCGAACTTTTTTTAAAGTCATAATGCCTTTAATTCTTCCCGGCGTTATATCTGGAGCGTTATTTGCTTTCATTACTTCTTTTGACGAAGTGGTGGTGGTTATGTTTGTTGGAAGTGTTGAGCAGATAACTATACCTAAACAAATGTGGGCAGGCTTACGTCAAGAAACAAGCCCTGTAATTTTGTGTATGGCGACTTGCCTTGTTTTTTTATCGATTGCATTATTCACCACAGTAGAATTATTAAGAAGAAGATCTGAAAGATTGCGTGGTATTAAGTTACGTAATTAAATTAATCAGAAATTATAACTACTACTCACCCAGTTATTAAAAAAAAATGAATAACGAGATAATGAAAAAATTTATATCAATTTTAATTTTGAGTTTTTTATTTTTTAGTAATGTAAATGCTGAAGACAGAAAAAGTGAATTAGATAAACTATTTGCTGAATTAAAAAATACAAAAAGTCTATCATCTGCTCAAATTGTAGAAAAAAAAATACAAAAAATTTGGTCGATCCATCCCTCTGATGATAGGCGCGGTTTTAGATTAACTGAACTATTAAACCAAGGTTCTGTTTTGATAAATAGGAGAGAATTAAGTAAAGCTTATGATCTTTTTACAAAAATAATTGCAACAGAACCCAATTGGTCTGAAGCATGGAATAAACGCGCAACAGTTCTTTATTTAATGAATCAATACCAGTCTTCATTAGATGATATTAAAATAACACTTGCTCTTGAGCCTAGACATTTTGGTGCGTTGTCAGGCCAGGCTCTAAATTATATAGAGTTAAAAGAATATGAAAAAGCAGTTCAAAGTTATAAGATTGCACAAAAAATATATCCTCTTTTAGATTCTGCCAAAAAAATGATACCAGAGCTTAAAAAGTTGATTAATGATCAAGCTATATAATATACAAAAACCATGTTAACTATAATGATTAAATTATGAAAAAAAAGGAAAAAACAAAAAAATCCCATTCAACCGGTAAGTGGAACTAAAGTTCCAAGATTTGCTGGTCCATCCACCTTTGCAAGATTGCCAGAAATGAGAGATGTTAAAAGTTGTGACGTTGCAATTGTTGGAATACCTTTTGATGCTGGCACAAGTTATCGACCTGGAGCAAGATTTGGACCACAAAGTATAAGACAAGCTTCAAGACATCTTAGAACAAACTATCATCCAAATTACGATATTGAACCATTTAAAGTACAACAAGTAGCTGATGCTGGCGATATTGTTTGTAATCCATTTAATATTAATGAAGCAATTCAACAAATTGAAAAAGGAGCTTATGAATTATTAAATAAAGTTGGAGGAATAATTAGTATGGGTGGTGATCACACAATTGCTTTTCCTTTACTTAAAGCAATCAATAAAATAAACAAAGGGCCAGTAGCGTTAGTTCATTTCGATGCTCACCTAGATACTTGGGATACTTATTTTGGCGCACCTTATACTCACGGAACACCTTTTAGAAGAGCAAGAGAGGAAAATTTATTTTTAGATAATGCATCCATGCATGTTGGAATACGTGGCCCGTTATATAGTACAGAAGATTTGAAAAATGATGCAGAATTTGGTTTCAAGATAATTCATTGTGATGAATTTCAAACAGAAGGAATAGATAAAATTGTGAAAAGAATAAGGGATAGAGTTGGAAATAATCCATTATATTTATCAATCGATATTGATGTTCTTGATCCAGCATTTGCTCCAGGAACAGGGACACCGGAAATTGCAGGAATGACTACAAGAGAAATAGTAAATGTGATTAGAGGTTTAGCTGGAATTCAACTGATATCAGCAGATGTTGTTGAAGTTTCGCCAGCTTATGACCATGCAGAAGTAACTTCATTAGCCGCCGCAACAATTGTTTATGAATTAACTAATCTTTTTGCAAAAAATCCAAATTAATTTATTAAATATTTTTTTACACCATCAAGCATTTTAATACATAGTTTTAGTTGGTCAAAACTTACAAATTCATCAATTTTGTGTGCTTGTTCAATTGAACCAGGTCCACAGACAACTGTACTGATTCCTATTTCTTGAAATAATCCTGCCTCAGTTCCAAACGAAACAGTGTCTCTTGAGTTATCACCAGTGATATTTGAAATAAGATTACATGCGTTAGATTTTTGAATTTTATTAAATCCAATTATTTCTCCAATAATTTCTTTTTCAACAGATGAATCAGGAAATACTTTTTTCATATTGGGCAATAATTCATTTTGAACAAATTTATCTAATTCTTGGTTTACAAATATTCCATCTTCTTTTACAACAGGACGTAATTCCCAATCAACTCTACATTTATCTGCAATAACATTTCTTGCAATACCCCCACTAATTGCTCCAACTTGAAGTGTTGTGTAAGGAGGATCAAAAATTGATTTTTTAGGAACTCTTTTTTTTTAACTGCTCTCTTATTTGCATAAGTTTGTCTATATAACGAACCGCATATTCAACAGCATTTACAGCTTTATCAGGTTGAGAGCCATGTCCAGCCATTCCTTTAAAATAAGTTGTGTATTCGTAACAACCTTTATGAGCATCAATTATTTTCATGTTTGTAGGTTCTCCAACAATGCAAATACCGCAATCTAATTTTTTATTACTTAATTCTTTGATTAGTAATGGAGCTCCCTGACATGCAGTTTCTTCATCAAAAGTGAAAGCAAAATGAATTGGTTTATTTAATTTTTCTTTCGCAAAAATTGGAGCAAAAGCCAAAGCACATGCAATAAAGCCTTTCATGTCACACGCTCCCCTTCCGTAAACTTTATTATTTTTATGAATAGCTTTAAAAGGATCTGAGCTCCAATTTTTTGAAGCTGGAACAACATCTGTATGCCCCGAAAGTATTACACCTTTTCCATTATTATTTGTTTTGTTTTTTAAAGTAGAAAATAAATTTACTCTTTTTTTTTCTTTATCAAATGTTTTAAATGATTCAGCACCTATTTTGGATAGCTTATTTTCACAATAATTTATTAAATCAATATTTGATGATCCAGAAACAGTTTTAAAACTTATCAAATCAGACAAATTTTTCAAAGCTTCTTCAAAAACTCTATCTATAATGTTATTTGAACTCATAAAAATAAGACTATATATTAAATTTATGAAAGAACAAATAACCTTTGATGATTATACTAAAGTAGAAATTAAAGTAGGCACAGTCTTATCAGTTTCAAAAAATGAAAAAGCTAGAAAGCCTTCTTTAGTTTTGGAAGTTGACTTTGGGCCTGACATAGGAAAAAGAAAATCTTCAGCACAAATAACACATTATTATAATGCAGAAAATTTGGTTGGGAAACAAGTTATAGGTGTTTGTAATTTCCCTGAAAAAAATATTGCAGGAACAGTTTCTCAGGTTTTAATTTTAGGTGCTATCGAAAAGGATGGCAAAGTTGTTTTACTTCATCCTTCTCAAAAAGTTGAAAATGGCTTAGAAATAGCTTAAATACATTGCGATGTATCCTAGTTTAGCACCATTAATTTTTTTTTCCATTGCCGCAGCATTTACCCCAGGACCTAATAATATTATAGGATCTTATTCAGGTTTTAATTTTGGTATAAAAAAATCTTTGCCTTTAATTTTAGGAGTTACATTTGGATACACTGCACTCATAATTTTATCTGCCGCAGGACTCAATGTAATATTTAACACATATCCAATATTAAAAACTGTAATAAAAGTTCTTGGATCATTTTTTTTAATATATTTGGCCTACAAAATTTCTTTTCAAAACCAAATTAAAAAAAAAAAAATAAAAAATCCCGTTACATTTTATGAGACATTTGCTTTTCAATTTGTTAATCCCAAAGGTGTTTTTGCAGCCATAACAAGCATTTCTCTTTTTGTTGAACTTGGATCAAACTATTTATTTCATTCTTTAATAGTCATAATAGTGTCATTTTGTTGTGCAATAACTAGCATAACAAGTTGGTGTTTATTGGGAAAATTTTTAAAACATTTTTCGGAAAATAAGAAATTTATTCAAGTGTTTAATTACACTATGTCCTTTTCACTAATTGTTTGTGTTATACTTATTTATTTAAAAATATGAAAATAAACAGCAAAGATTCTTTTAAATCTTTTAAAAAATTAAAAGTAAATAAAAAAACTTATAATATATTTAGTCTCAAAGACGCTGAGAAAAATGGACTTGAAGGCATTTCAAAACTGCCTAAATCATTGAAAGTTTTGTTGGAGAATTTATTAAGATTTGAAGATAATAAAACGGTTAAAAAAGAACAAATTTTAGCTATTAAAACATGGTTAAAAAAAAGAAGCTCAGGTAACGAAATTGCCTTTAGGCCTTCAAGAGTTCTTATGCAAGATTATACAGGAATACCTGCGGTAGCCGACCTTGCTGCAATGAGAGATGCTGTAAAAATAAAAAAAAAAGATCCAAACAAAATTAATCCTTTATCAAATGTTGATCTTGTTATTGATCATTCCGTGATGGTTGACGACTACGCATCAAAAGATTCTTTTCAAAAAAATGTAAAAAAAGAATTTTTAAGAAATGGAGAAAGGTATTCATTTTTAAAATGGGGACAAAGTGCTTTTAACAATTTGAGAGTTGTTCCTCCTGGTACCGGAATTTGCCACCAGGTAAATTTAGAATATTTATCAAAAGTAGTTTGGACTTCTAAATTTAATAATGAAAATTATGCTTACCCAGACACGCTAGTTGGCACTGATAGCCATACAACAATGGTGAACGCCTTGTCAGTTTTAGGATGGGGTGTTGGAGGAATAGAAGCTGAAGCTGCTATGTTAGGTCAACCTATATCAATGTTAATACCGGATGTTGTTGGTTTTGAACTTAAAAATAAATTACCTGAAGGAACCACGGCTACCGATTTAGTTTTAACGATTGTAGAGATGTTAAGAAAAAAAGGAGTCGTAGGCAAGTTTGTAGAATTTTATGGAGAGGGTTTAAAAAACTTATCTTTAGCAGATCGAGCTACAATTTCCAACATGGCACCAGAATATGGAGCAACTTGTGGATTTTTTCCAACAGATGATGAAACTTTAAAATATTTAAAATTTTCAGGCAGATCTGAAGAAACAATTTCTTTAGTTGAGCATTATTCTAAAGAACAAGGTTTATGGTCCGATAATAATATAACATTTTCTGATACTTTGGATCTAGATATGTCAAAAGTTACGGCTAGCATATCAGGACCTACAAGACCACAAGATAAAGTTTTATTAAAAGATTCGGCAATTTCATTTCTTAAAGTTTTTAAAAAAAATACCAAAAGGGAAAATTTTAAAGAGCAAAAAGTTAATAATAACAATTTTAATTTAAAAGATGGTCATGTAGTAATAGCTGCAATTACTTCATGTACCAATACTTCAAATCCAAGTGTTTTAATTGGTGCAGGCTTGCTTGCAAAAAAAGCTTTTGAAAAAGGTTTAAAAGTTAAACCATGGGTCAAAACTTCATTAGCTCCCGGTTCACAAGTTGTTACTGATTATCTAGAAAAAGCAGGACTAAATAAATATTTAGATGAACTGGGCTTCCATCTTGTTGGATATGGTTGTACCACTTGTATAGGCAATTCTGGCCCACTAGATCAAAATATATCTGAATCTATACAAAAAGGAAATTTATATGCAGTTTCAGTTTTGTCAGGAAATAGAAATTTTGAAGGAAGAATTAACCCAGATGTTAAAGCAAGTTATCTTGCTTCACCACCTCTTGTGGTTGCTTACGCATTAGCAGGATCTATGAAAATAGATTTTTATAATGAACCATTAGGAGCTGATAAAAATGGAAAATCAATTTTTTTAAAAGATATTTGGCCAACTAATAAAGAAATTGAAGAATTAATTTTAACCTCTATTAACGCAGACATGTTTATTAAACGTTATTCAAATATATTTGATGGACCTGAGGATTGGAGATCTATTAAAACTGTAGATAGTAATATTTATAATTGGGATGAAACATCAACCTATGTAAAAAAACCTCCATTTTTTGAAAATATGTCAGATAAAGCTGAAGGTTTCAAAACTATAAAAAATGCTAGACCATTATTAATTCTTGGTGACACTGTTACAACAGATCATATTTCGCCAGCAGGAACTATTGAAAAAGATAGCCCAACAGGAGAATATTTCATGAAATATCAAGTTCAGCAAAAAGATTTTAATTCTTATGGTGCTAGAAGAGGGAATCATGAAGTAATGATCAGAGGCACATTTGGAAATATAAGAATCAAAAATGAAATAACCGAAGGTAAAGAAGGAGGTTATACAAAAATTTTTCCTGAAGAAAAAATTACAAGTGTTTATGATGCAGCAATAGAATATAAAAAAAGAGGAGAAGATTTAATTATTATTGCTGGCAAAGAATATGGAGCTGGTTCTTCTAGAGATTGGGCAGCAAAGGGAACAAAACTTCTTGGAATAAAAGCGGTTATTGCTGAAAGTTTTGAAAGAATTCATAGATCAAATTTGGTAGGTATGGGAATTTTACCTCTTCAATTTGAAAAAGGTTTTACCAGAAAAAAGTTAAACCTTAAAGGATCAGAATTAATTACTATAAAAGATCTTGAGAAGGGGATTAAACCTAGAGAACAAGTAAATTGTGAAATCAAACTAATTGACGGATCCATAAAGAAAATAAAACTTCTTGCAAGGATAGATACAGACAATGAATTAGAATATTATAAGAACGGTGGAATCTTGCAGTATGTTCTAAGGAATATGATTTAATCTTTTAATATTCTAATTTTTTGTATTCCACAAATTTTACATTTTATCTTCTGGGTTGAACCGCCTTTACCGAATCCAAATATAGTATCAATAACTTGATATTTATGGATTCCTAACCAACACAAGAAAAAAGTGAGTCTAATCATCTAAATACAACCAACATTATGTGATAACAATATAAGTATTGAAAGGAGGAATTTAATATTTATGAGTGGTCTTGAAATTTTACTTGTAGTTGCAGTACTGTACGCAATTCTAACATAGTTTAAAAGTTTTTTTATATTATAAATTTTTTTTGAATCCTAGTCGTAGGAAGTATGGTTTTCTTTTGTTTTATTTTTACTTTCTAAATAAATTTTTCAAATGCTTCATTTACACTTAATATATTTAAATCAATAAGTCCGCCTATAATTAACTGAAGAGCAACCACTAATATTACAACTAGACCTACATAGCCAACCCAATGATGTTTTTTAATATATTCAGCAAAATAAGAAGCTGCAGCACCAATTAAAATAACTGATAAAAATAATCCAAAAACTAATAAAAGATAATGTTCTCGTGCTGCTCCCGCAACAGCTAAAACATTATCTAAACTTAAAGTAATATCTGCAATCAATACTTTTCGTACACCTTGAGCAAAAGAAGGTTCTTTTGATTTTTTAGTAGGAGATTTTATTTTTTTTATTTCAAACAAATCAATTCTTAATTCATTTACTATCCAAAGAAGAAGTGCACCACCAACTAATTTAATAATAGCAAATTGAAATAAATAAGTTGCTGAAAATGCGAAAGCAACTCTAAATACAAAAGCCAAAAGAACTCCCCATGCAATTATTTTTCTTCTATTTTGAGGAGCAAAACCTGCTGCAACCAAACCAATTATTATGGCATTATCAGCAGCCATAATTATATCGATAAATATAATTTGAATAAATATTATAGTTTCTTCTAGTCCCACTTTATACAATTTTTATATTTGTAAAATGGACATAAAGCAAATGAATCTTGAAAAATATTGCTATTTTTATATTGCATTTCATATTTGTACATTGTGAAATATGATAATTATAAATTTACGGAGGGTAAATGAAATTAATTAAAAATATATTTCTGGCTATAGCAGCTTTGTTATTAACTTTTAACTTTGCTAATGCTGGAGAGAAATGGGATATGGCTCTAGCTTATGGAGCAGGAAACTTTCATTCAGCAAATGCAACTGAATTTGCAAAAAATGTTTCTAAAAAAAGTGGTGGTAAACTTACAATAGTAACACATCCTGGTGGCTCACTATTTAAAGGTGGAGAAATTTTTAGAGCAGTAAGAACTGGTCAAGCTCCAATAGGAGAAAGATTTATGTCTGCTTTAGGGAAAGAAGATCCTTTATTAGAAATAGATTCACAACCATTTTTAGCAACAAGTTATGGTGAAGCAATGAGACTTTACAAAGCTTCAAAACCTGAAATTATCAAAGGTCTTGATAGTAAAGGTTTAGTATTTTTGTATGCAGTGCCATGGCCTGCTCAAGGTTTGTATAGTAAAAAAGAAATCAATAGCATTGCTGATCTTAAAGGTTTGAAATTCAGAGCTTATAATTCTGCTACAATTAGAATTGCTGAATTAACTGGAATGGCGCCAACAAAAATTGAAGCCGCAGAAATTAGTCAAGCTTTTTCAACGGGTGCAGTTGAGAGTATGATCACATCACCAACAACTGGAAAAAATAAAAAAATTTGGGAAAATGGAGTTGGATATTTTTATGATATCGCAGCATGGTTCCCAAAAAATATGGTGATAGTAAATAAAGAAGCTTGGAACAAGTTAGACGCTGACACTCAAAAACTTGTAATGAGAGAAGCTGCTTTGGCCGAAAAAAAAGGTTGGAACTTATCTAAAAAAGGTAATGTTCAGGATAAAAAAGCTTTAGCTGACGCAGGTATGAAAGTTGGAAAAGTTAACTCTTCTTTGAAAAAACATTTTGAAGAAGTAGGAGCTACGATGGCTAAAGAATGGGCTGATCGTGCTGGCTCACGTGGAAAAGCTGTTCTTTCTGCTTACAAATAATAAATATAAATTTAAAAAAAAGGCCGTATAATTAAATTAAACGGCCTTTTTTTTTATGCTTTGTAAAATTGATAATTATCTTAAAAAACTTTATAGGCTATCCGGTTATATAGCTGCTATATTTCTTATACTTGTTGCAATATTTATTCTGACAGGGATTGCATCAAGATTATTTGGTTTTTATATCAGAGGATTAGCAGAGTATTCTGGTTATTGTATGGCTGCCTCTTCTTTTCTTGCTTTGGCATATACTTTTGGAGACAAAGGTCACATTAGAATTACATTATTTTTAGAAAAAGCTAATGAAAATATAAAAAGATTTTTAGAAATATGGTGTTTAGCTATATCAACTTTTTTTTCAGGATTTTTATCGTACTACTTTATAAAAATGTTAATCATTTCTTTCGATTTTAAAGAAAGAAGTGAAGGAGCAGACGAAATCTATATTTGGATTCCACAACTTGGAGTAGCCATAGGATCATTAATATTTTTTATTTGTATACTTCATAACTTTATTTCTTTTATTTTAAATAAAAAGTTAAACAATCATGCCTGAATTATTTTTAACAGTTTTTTTTATTTCAATTTTATTAATTTTTCTTGGAACAGGAGTTTGGGTTGCAATAAGCATGATTGGTGTATCAGCCATTGGAATGATGCTTTTTACATCAAGTCCTGTTGGAGATGCAATGGCAACAACAATTTGGGGGACAAGTTCATCTTGGACTCTAACAGCATTACCGCTTTTTGTTTGGATGGGAGAAATATTATTTAGAACCAAATTATCTGAAAATTTATTTAAAGGCTTAGCCCCATGGATGTCACGTCTACCAGGAGGTCTAGTTCATGTTAATGTAGTTGGCTGCGCTTTGTTTGCAGCAATATCTGGATCTTCAGCAGCAACAGTTGCTACTGTCGGCAAAATGTCTATTCCAGAATTGAGAAAAAGAAATTATCCTGAAAAATTACTTCTTGGAAGTTTAGCAGGATCTGGAACTTTAGGTTTATTGATACCTCCATCAATTATTTTAATTATTTATGGTGTTACCGTGCAAGAGTCGATAGCAAAACTTTTTATTGCTGGGATTATTCCAGGAATCATGATTGCAATATTTTTTATGTTTTATGTTATGGGTTGGTCAATTTTGAATAAAAATATAATGCCTAAAGTTGATGATACTTTTTCTTTTTCTGAAAAAATCAAAGATTCAATTCAATTATTACCTGTTATAATTTTAATTACCGGTGTAATTGGCTCAATATACACAGGAGTTGCAACAGCAACTGAAGCGGCATCTTTAGGAGTTGTTGGAGCATTAATTCTCTCATTTTTCCAAAAAAGTTTAACTAAGGAAACATTCAAATTGTCTTTATTGGGCGCAACAAAAACTTCTTGCATGATTGCATTTATTTTGGCTGGATCTTCTTTTTTATCTTTAGCCATGGGATTTACTGGTCTTCCTAGAAATTTAGCATTATGGATTCAAGAAATGAATTTATCTCCATATATTTTGATAATAGTTTTAACTTTATTTTATATTATTCTTGGAATGTTTTTAGATGGAATCTCTGCTGTTGTATTAACAATGGCAATTATTGAACCAATGATTAGACAAGCTGGTTTTGATATGATTTGGTTTGGAATATTTCTTGTTATTGTTGTTGAAATGGCCCAAATAACTCCGCCAGTTGGTTTTAACTTGTTTGTTCTTCAAGGTATGGCAAATAAAGACATGGGTTTTATTTCTAGAAGTGCTTTTCCGCTTTTTCTTTTGATGATTTTTGCAGTGATAGTAATAATTTTATTTCCACAGATTGCACTTTGGCTTCCTAATCAAATGATACAATCTATTAATTAGAAAATTTTTTCATTTTTTTTTGGAACTCAACATATTATCAACACTGTATTTGCCCGCTCCATTAACAAAAATAATTAAAAATCCTCCAGCAACAGCTAAATTTTTCATGAACGCATTCATTTCCATTTGATTAGAAAAGTCTGTATGAAAAATTATTGCAAACAAAATAGCAGTAAAAGAAAGTATTAGTGCAGAAACTCTAGTTTTGTATCCAATTATTACCAGTACAGGAAATAAAATTTCAGTAATAATTGCAGGAATTAATAAAATACTGGGGATCCCAAAACTTTCCATGTAATCGATAGTTCCTTCTTGATTAAAAATTTTTGCCACACCAGCCAATAAAAAAATTAATGAAATAAATATTCTTCCAAAAGCTTCAACAATATGCATATAAATTTATTTATTAATTAATATTTAGATTTTTTTGTACCATCAATAATTTCCTTCAACTCTTGATATTCTTTACAATTACAACTTTTTAAAATTTCTAACCTTTCTTTAGCAAGATCAATTCTATTAGTAGCAACGTACAACTCGCCTAAATATTCATTAATACCTATGTGGCCCGGTTCTATAGCTAAACCTTCAAGATAATATTTTTCACCTTTTTTGAAATCTCCAAGTTTCCTTGTCGTAAATCCTAAGTAATTTAAAATATCTGCATTTTTTTTATCTTTAGCGTAAGCTTTCTCAAATTTGTCATAAGCTTTTGAGTATAATTTTTCTGCTTTTTCAATTTTATTCTTTTTTTCTAATTTTTTTGCTCTCTGAACTAATTTTTTACCAACTTTGTATAAATTTACTTGATTATTGTTATCACCATCTGCCGATCCAGCTGGATAGCTAGTGTTTGGATATACTAATAAATTAGTTAAAACTAAAAATAATATCAAAAATTTTATATATTTATTTATAATGATCATGGTCGTCATGCGGCGATGTTTATACAAATTTTTTCATTTTATCTAGCGGACTTAATGTCACTCCAGATTTTATAAGCCCTTCTTTAATTTGCTGAGCTGTATTTACAGCACTTTTTCCATCTCCATGCACACATACTGAATCAATTTTACAAGGAATTTGTTTTCCAGAAAAACAATTCAACGCTTGATTTTTCACCATTTTGATAACATGTTTTTTTGCAATTATTGGATCGGTAATAATTGCATTGTCCTTTGATCTTGAAATCAAATTTCCATCATCTTCATAGTTTCTATCAGCAAATATTTCAGCAGCAATTTTCATTCCAAGTTTTTTTCCAGCTATTTCCATTTGAGATCCTGTTGGAACTAAAAAAATCAGATTTTTGTTTACTTCTAAAATAGAATCAGCAATTGTTTTAGCTAAATCATAATTTTCACAAGCCATATTATTTAAAGCACCATGAGGTTTAACATGTGTAACTTTAATGCTATTTTTATCAGCTATGTTTGAAAGAATATCTATTTGATCAATTATTAGTTTTTTAACATCTTTTGATGGTAAGTTAACTCTTTTTCTACCAAAATTTTCTGGATCATTAAAAGAAGGATGTGCTCCAATGCTGACATTATTTTTTTTTGAAATTTTTATTGTATTTTCCATTGTAGCTTTATCTCCAGCATGATAACCACAGGCGATATTTGCAGAATTTACTATTTCTAAAAGTAATGGATCATTTTTAGTTGAATGAAGCTTTGAACTTTCTCCTAAATCGCAATTGATATTAATTTCCATCTTTTTGAAGTTTTTTTTATTTAATATAAATTTTATTGTACTATAACATTTTATTTTATGAAATTAAGTAATATTGGTGATTGTGGCGTCATTTGTGATTTTGGTAATCAGGTTAATAGAGAAATAAATAGCCAGGTTATCAATTTATTTCATTTTATGAAATTACAAATAGAAGAAAAAAAACTTGTTGGCTTGTTAAATCTTGCACCTTCTTATAATAAATTAATAATTAATTTTGATCTAAAAAAAACAAACTCAAAAAAAATAATAGATTTTATTGAAAAAATAGATTTATCAAAATTTAATTTTAAAAATGACAACAAAGAATGGGAGATACCTATCTGTTATGATTTATCTCTTGATCTAGAAAATTTGAGCAAAAATTTAAAACTAGATAAAGAGGAAATTATAAATATTCATTTAAGTACCAATTTTTTTATTTATATGATTGGTTTTATTCCAGGACACCCATTCATGGGTGACTTAGATGAAAAACTTTATACAAGCAGATTAAAAACACCAAGAGTGAAACTATCACCTGGTTGTGTTGGTATAGTTGAAAAATTTTGTAATATTTATCCTTTTCAAAGTCCAGGAGGCTGGAACATAATTGGAAAAACTCCAACCAAGTTATTTGATACAAAAAACAATGAAAGGCCTTGCTTACTCTCTCCAGGAGATGGTTTAAAATTTAAATTAATATCAAAAGAAGAATTTGAAAGTTTAGAAAATGAAAAATAATTTTTTTGAAGTACTAAGATCTGGAATTAATACAACTTATCAAGACGAAGGTCGCTTTGGACTTCAACACTTTGGAGTTGTTCCAGGAGGATGTATGGATGAAAAATTATTTTTAATTATAAATAAATTACTTGGAAATAAATCAAATGAAGGGGTTATAGAGTTTGCTTATCAAGGACCATTATTAAAATTTCATGGTTCAAAAACAAAATTTGCAGTTTCTGGCGATGTGCATTTCAATATTATAAATTCAAAAAATGAAATTATAAATGGAGATTCCAATAAAAGTTATAATTTAGATAATGGAGATCAAATTGATATTATTTCAACAAAAAAATCTGTCTATGGATATTTTGGCGTGTATGGAGGATTTGAAGTAAAATCTTTTTATAAAAGTATCTCAACTTTGACTAAAGCTAACATTGGACCAAATAACGGAAATAAAATTTCTTTGAGTGACAAAATATTTATTAATATAGAAAGAAAATCGAATAATACTTTTCATATAAACTTTAAAAATGATTATGATGATACAATCAGAGTTTTAAAAGGCCCACAGTACGATTATTTTTCAGAAGAAAGTAAAAAAGATTTTTTTTCTAAAGAATATCTTGTAACAAACCTTTCTGACAGAATGGGTATGAGACTAGAAGGAAAAGTTATAAAAAATACTGTTAGCACAAATATTAGATCTGAAGGAATAACTAAAGGGGCTATCCAAGTACCAGCTGATGGACAGCCTATTATACTATTAACAGATCACCCAACAATTGGAGGATATCCCAAAATTGCTAATGTTATATCAGCAGATTATAACAAATTAATTCAAAAAACACCTGGTACAAAACTTAAATTTAAATGTATAAATTTAGAAGAAGCAGAAAAACTTTACAAGGATCATTTTAATAACATCTCAAAACTTTTAAATAACTTAAAAGAAATTTAATGCAAATAATTAGAAATTTACCAGGACCCTTTTTAATACTACTTGGTGCTACGAGCCTTAGTTTTGGAGGGACAATCATTAAATCTTTTGAAGGAGCTAATTTGTGGCAAATACTTTTTTGGAGATCAGTATTTTTTTTGATTATTATTTCACTTTTTCTTTTTTTTACCTATAGAAAAAATTTTTTTAAATCATTTCGAGATTCTGGAGTTCCTGGTTTTATTGCGGGTCTTTTTTTGTCTTTTGGTTTTGTTGGCTATGTTTTTGCGATGTATAATACTACTGTAGCAAATACTAATTTTATAATAAGCACACAAACAATTTTTTTAGCTATTTTTGGTTATATATTTTAAAAGAAAAAGTTAACCCACTGACGATGATATGCATATTTCTTGCTATGTTTGGAGTTTTAATAATGGTTGGACCAGATTTGGAAATGGGAAAGCTCAGTGAAAGAATGCTTGGTAACCTGGTTGCTTTTGCCATGCCAATTACTTTTTCTATCCTTATTATTATTGTAAGAAAATATCCAAATATTGATATGGTGCCAGGCCAATTTATTGCTGGATGTTTCGCAATATTTTATGGCTATCTTGCTTGTGAGTTTTATTTTTCAGGAAAATTAATAATTTCTATTCATGATATTTTTTTAGGTTTTTTAGCTGGATTCTTTCAACTTGGATTTGGTTTTATTTTTATTACAATTGGAGCCCAAAGAACACCAGCTGTTATGGTTGGAATTATTGCTTTAACAGAATCAGTTTTAGGGCCTTTTTGGGCTTGGTTAATTATAAAAGAAATTCCATCAATAAGTGTTCTTATTGGAGGATTACTAATTATCTTTGCTGTTTTACTTCAATTTTATTCAAAATTTAAGAAAGCAAATAGAATTAGCAATTGACAATCAGATTAACGTGATAGATTATAAAAACTTACGGGAGAGACTACATAAGTAGCGCCGAAGGAGCAACGACCCGGAAACTCTCAGGCAAAAGGACCGTACATAATAACTCTGGAAAGAAGGCGTAATTAGCCTCACCGAAGGAGCCAAAATCTCTCAGGTACCCAAGACAGAGGGGGCTGGAATAAGAGTTATTATGGAAATACAAAAAACAGCATTATACGATTATCACAAAAGCCTTGGAGCCAAGTTCGTTCCTTTCGCTGGTTATGAAATGCCTGTGCAATATTCTTCAGGAATTGTAGACGAACATAAAATAACTAGAAATGGTGCGGGCATGTTTGATGTTTCGCATATGGGACAATTGTTAATTGAAGGAAATGAAAGTTTAGCAACAGAATTGGAAAAAATTATTCCTATAGATCTAAAGAAAATACAACTTAATCAATCAAAATATTCTTTCCTTACCAATGAGGAAGGTGGAATCTACGATGATTTAATTTTAACTAAAGTTGAAAAAGGTTTTAATATTATTCTTAATGCAGCATGTAAAAATAACGATTTTAAAATAATTAGCAGCTCACTTAAGAATAAATTTAAAATAACTTTACATAAGAATTTGTCTCTTATTGCTTTACAAGGACCAAAATCATCACAAATATTAGAAAAAATAATTAATGGAATTTCTTCTCTTAAATTTATGAATGGGAATAAATTTTATTATAAAGGCAAAGATGTTTATATTACTAGATCAGGTTATACAGGGGAAGATGGATTCGAAATTTCTATAACTAATGAATTTGTGGAAGATCTCGCTAAAGAATTAATATCACATGGTGTAAAACCAATTGGTTTAGGAGCAAGAGATACTTTAAGATTGGAGGCCGGATTGTGTCTTTACGGTCATGATATAAACGAATCTACAAGTCCGATCGAAGCAAATCTTAAATGGGCAATTTCTAAGAGAAGGAGAGAAGAAGGGGGATTTGTAGGTTACAAAAAAATCAAATCAGATTTAAATGGAAGTTTAAATCGACTAAGAGTTGGCATTAAACCTGATGGAAAAATTATAGCTAGAGAAGGAGTTAAGATTTTTTCTGAAGACGGTAAAGAAATTGGATCTATTACAAGTGGCACTTTCGGCCCAAGTGTTAATGGACCAATTGCTATGGGTTATGTAAAATTAAATTTTTCAAAACCTGGTACAAAGGTCTCTTTGGAAGTTAGAGGAAAAAAGCATGAAGCTAAAGTATCCAAACTTCCCTTTTATAAAAAAAATTATGTGAGGTAAAAATGAGCGAAAAAAAATATTCAAAGGAACATGAGTGGGTTACTATAGAAGGAGATGTTGCTACTATTGGTATTACAAGACACGCTGCTGAAATGCTAGGAGATGTCGTGTTTGTCGAGTTACCGGAAAAAGGAAAGAATGTAGAGAAAGAAGGACAGGCGGGAGTAGTAGAGTCAACAAAGGCAGCTAGCGATGTTTATACTCCGATAACCGGAGAAATTACTGATACAAATCAATCTATTGTAGACGACCCAGGTGCTGTGAACAAAGATCCAGAGGGGGCAGCTTGGTTTTTTAAAATTAAAATAAAAAATAAATCAGAATTAGATCAATTAATGAGTAAAGCTGATTACGATAAGTTTGCAAAGGAGAATCCGAATTAAATGCTAAAAAACGCTCAGAAAGATTTTATCCAAAGGCATATAGGACCTTCTAAAGAAGAACAGAAAGTTATGCTTAAAGAATTGGGTTATAATAACTTAGATGAGTTGATCGCTAAAACAGTCCCAGAAAAAATTTTATTAAAAGAAAACCTAAGTATTGGCGAACCCAATTCAGAGTACAAAGCACTTAGAAAATTAAGAGACATCTCTCAAAAGAATAAAATTTATTCAAATTTTATCGGAATGGGATATTACGGAAACTATACTCCATATGTAATACTAAGAAATATTTTAGAAAATCCAGGATGGTACACTTCTTATACTCCGTATCAACCAGAAGTGGCTCAAGGAAGACTCGAGATGCTTTTAAATTTTCAGCAGATGGTAATTGATTTTACAGGGATGGATATTGCGAATGCATCTCTTTTAGATGAGGGTACAGCCGCAGCCGAAGCTATGGGTTTAAGTTATAGAATTTGCAAAAAAGATATCAAAAAAGTCTTTGTCTCGAAAAACTGTCACCCTCAAACCATTGATGTGATTAAAACAAGAGCTGAACCGTTAGGTTTAAAAATAATAGTAGGGGACGAAGATAAAGATATTAATGAGAATATTGTTTGTGGAATTATACAATACCCAGGAACTTTAGGAGATATAAAGGATCCTAGTGAAGCTATTAGCAAAATACATAAACAAAATGGAAAAGCAGTATTGGTTTGTGATTTATTAGCTCTTGCCAAAATTAAAACACCTGCCGAATTAGGAGCCGATATAGCTGTGGGAAGCACACAACGTTTTGGAATTCCAATGGGTTATGGAGGTCCTCATGCCGCGTTCTTTGCTACTAAAGATGAATACAAAAGATCAATGCCAGGAAGAATAGTTGGTGTTTCAGTGGATAGGCATGGTAACAAAGCTTACAGATTGGCTCTACAAACAAGAGAGCAACATATAAGAAGAGATAAAGCTACAAGTAATATTTGCACCGCTCAGGCTCTGCTTGCAATAGTTTCAGCTGCCTATGTTGTATATCATGGTCCAAAAGGAATTAAAAAAATAGCAGACACTGTTTCACAACTTACTAAAAGTTTTGCGGATAAAATAAAACAATCTGGCTATGAACTTTACTCAGATTATTTTTTTGATACCGTTACTGTAAAAACACTAGATAAAACAGATAAAATTTATAAAAACGCACTTGATCAAAAAGTAAACATAAGAAAAGTTAACTCTGAGATGTTAGCAGTTTCATTTGATGAAAGAAAAAATCTTTATAGGGCTAATCAGGTGTTAAAAATTTTTAATTGTTCAGAAACAATTAAGGAAACGACTAAAGAAATGACAAACAAAAGCTTATCTAATCTACCAAAAACTTTATTAAGAACCTCAACATATCTAGATCATCCAGTTTTTAACAGTTACCATTCTGAAACCGCAATGCTCAGATATTTAAAAAAATTAGAAGACTCTGATATTGCATTGAATAGGTCAATGATAGCTTTAGGTTCATGCACGATGAAATTAAATTCAGTTTCTGAAATGATACCTGTAACATGGAAAGAATTTTCACATCCACATCCATATTCCCCCATTGAACAAATGGATGGCTATAGAGAATTATTCACTGATTTAAAAAATTGGCTAAGAACAATCACAGGTTTTTCCGGTGTTTCTCTGCAACCAAATGCTGGAGCGCAGGGAGAATTTGCTGGCTTAATGGTTATTAGAAAGTTTCATGAAAAAAATGGGCAAAAAAAAAGAAATGTTTGTTTAATACCGAGCTCTGCACATGGAACTAATCCAGCAAGCGCTCAAATGGCTGGAATGAAAGTTGTTGTTGTTAATTGTGATGCATTTGGAAATGTAGATTATGAAGATTTAAAGAAAAAGGCAGAAGAATACTCAGATACTTTGTCTGCACTAATGGTAACTTATCCGTCAACTCATGGAGTTTTTGAAGAAAAAATAACAGATATTTGTGACTTAGTTCATAAACATGGCGGTCAAGTTTATATGGATGGGGCAAATCTAAATGCATTGGTTGGCATTGCTAAACCAGGAAATTTTGGCCCTGATGTTTGTCATATCAATTTGCACAAAACATTCTGCATACCTCATGGCGGAGGCGGTCCAGGAATGGGTCCCATTGCCTGTAAAAAACATTTAGAGGTTTATTTACCAAGCCATCCAGTAATTGATTGTGGTCCTCCTTCTGGAATAGGGGCAATTTCAGCAGCTCCTTGGGGAAGTTCAAGCATTCTCTCTATATCTTGGATGTACATTAAAATGATGGGTTCTGAGGGTTTAAAATTGGCTACACAAAATGCAATTTTAAATGCTAATTATATAGCACACAAACTCAAAGATCATTTTCCAATTTTGTATAAAGGAAAAAACGGAAATGTAGCCCATGAATGTATTATAGATATTAGGAAAATTAAAAGCGAAACAGGAATTACAGAGGAAGATATTGCTAAAAGATTAATCGATTTTGGTTTTCATGCACCCACTATGTCTTGGCCTGTCCCAGGTACAATGATGATAGAACCAACTGAAAGTGAAAGCCTTTCTGAAATTACTAGATTTTGCGATACATTAATTAAAATAAAAGAAGAAATTAATAAAGTTAAAAGTGGGAAATTTGACAAAGATGACAATCCTTTAAAAAATGCACCACACACCCATGTTGAATTAGCTGCTAATGAATGGAAACATAAATATGATAGGGAAAGTGCAGCATACCCTTCTGCGACTTTAAAATCTTACAAGTACTGGCCTCCGGTTGCTAGAGTGGATAATGTTTATGGAGATAAAAATCTTTTTTGTTCTTGTCCAACAATGGATGAATATAAAGATAGTGCAGCTTAAAATTAAAGTTTAATTTTACTTATTCCTTTACTAGCTATTAATAAGTACAACCAATTAGGCATAATTCTTAATAATTTCATTATCATGGTAAAAGCTATTGGAAAATGTATTTCAAATACATTTTTTTTTGTTAAACCAATAAATATTTTTTCAGCAGCATACTCAGGAGATTTAATCATAGGCATTGGAAATTTATTTTTATCAGTCATTGGAGTTTTTATAAAACCTGGGTTGATAACGGAAACTCTCACATTATGTCTTTTAAAATCAAAATAAATACTTTCCGCTAAGCTTATCAAAGCTGATTTTGACGCACAATAACCAGAAGCAGCAGGGAGACCCCTATAACCTGCTACTGAAGATACTATTGAAATATGTCCACTTTTTTTTTCTTTGAAATAATTATTGGTTGCCATAACACAATTTAAAGTACCGAAAAAATTTGTTTCCATGATCTGTCTAATTGTTTCTGAGCTTAGTTTTTTTTCTGCATTTGGATCATGAATACCCGTGCAAAAGACCGCGATATCCAATGTTTGAAATTTTTCAATTATATATTCAAAAACTTTTTTAGTTTTGAATTCATCTTTTACATCCAAAGGAAATGAATGAATATTAGAATTAATTTTATTTAAATCTTGAAGCAAACTTTCTCTTCTTGCAGATACAGCAACTTGCCAACCATTAGTTGCAAATTTTATAGCAAGAGCTTTACCTATGCCGCTACTTGCTCCTGTAATCCATATTTTTTTTTTATTTTCATTCATTTTAAGAGTATATAATAATCAATTTTATGATTAAAAATAAATATATATCACTAATAGGATTTATAATTGTTACATTTTCAGCTTCAGCGATAGGTGGGTTAACCACAAGAATTTACAAGGAACCTTGGTATTCCAGCATTACAAAACCTTCATTTAATCCTCCAGATTGGGTTTTCGCACCTGTTTGGTCAACTTTATATTTATTTATGTCAGTAGCTATATGGTTAATTTGGATAAATGAAAAAAGAACAAAAAATATTTTTGCTATATATTTTGTGCATCTGTTTATTAATGCAACTTGGAGTATATTTTTTTTTGGACTTCATCAAATATTAGTATCGCTAATAGTTATTTTAATAATCATTTTTTTTATTATTTGGTTAATGAGATTATATTTTGAAATAAATAAGTTCAGTTTTATTTTAATGGTTCCTTATTTGCTTTGGTGTAGCTATGCTTTTGTGTTAAATCTAAGTTTGTTTATTTTAAATTAAAAATTATGGACGATGTTGTTGTAATAGGTGGAGGAATTATAGGAGCTGCTACCGCATATTTTTTATCAAAAGAAGGCAGGAAAGTAAGAGTTATTGAAAGGGATCCAACTTATAAAAAAGCTTCTTTTCCACTTTCTTTAGGTGGATTTAGGCGTCAATTTTTTCAAAAAGAAAACATAAATCTTGGTAAATTTGCACAAGAATTTATTTCTAATATTTCTAATCTTTTAAAAACAAAAGAAAATCCCAATCCAACAGCAAGTATGGTTCCAAATGGATACCTTTTGCTTTTTGGCCCAGAGCATGCAGAAGAACAATATGAAGCTTTAAAAAATCATCAAGCTTGTAATGCAGGAACCAAAAATATTAAAGCTGAAAAATTAAAAGAAGTTTTTCCTTGGATTAATCCTAAAGGCCTTGAAACAGCAACTTACACAGATACCAAAATTGAAGGATGGATAGATCCTTATATGTTTCATAACGCATTAAAAACTAAAGCAATAGAACTTGGAGCAGTATTTGAAAAAGGGAATGTTAAAAAAATAAGCGATATAAAAGCAAAAATTATTATTTCCGCCGCAGGATGTTGGACCAATGAATTATTGGAAGATATTCCAGTAGCTCCTCAAAAACATACTGTATTTAGAGTCAAATGTCCTAAACATATTCCTGAAATGCCTTTAACAGGAGATTTACCTAGTGGAGTTTACTGGAGACCAGAAGGCAAAGAATATATTGTTGGTTCTCCAAATTCAAAATTTGATGCTCCTGATTTAGAGCCTGAATGGAATGATTTTGAAGAATTAGTTTGGCCTGCATTAGCTAATAGAGTACCCATCTTTGAAGAGCTAAAACTCACAGGAGGTTGGGCGGGGTATTACGATTGTAATAAATTAGATAATAATGCAATTGTTGGAAGGCATCCAAAATATGAAAATGTTTATTTAGCTACAGGATTCACAGGCAGAGGATTAATGCAAGCACCCGGTATAGGTAGAGGATTAACAGAATTAATTACTACAGGAAAATATCAAACGATAGACTTATCATGTTTTGCAGTTGAAAGAATTTTAAAAAACACAAAAAGAACAGAACCTTACGTTTTGTAAGTTAAGTACCACAAAAAGTTTTATATATTTTATCGCTTGGTGGGGCAGGTGATTGATATTCATTAATTTTTTTTTTATCTTCATAAGGGTTTTCTAAAATTCTTATTAAGTTTTCTAACGGATTTAAATTATCATTATTTGCAGCTTCTAAAGCTTCTTCAACTTTATGATTTCTAGGAATAACAAAAGGGTTATTTGAGTGCATTAATTTTAAAGATTCTTCAGGTGAATTATTATTTATTTTTAAACGTTCTTTCCATTGTTTTTTCCAATCAAGAAAACTTTTATCATTATATATTTTGTTTTTTTCAAGATTTTGATTCATCAGAAAGCAAAAAGTATTTGTATAATCAGCTTTGTTTTTATGCATCCAAGTTAACAAATCCATAATTAATTGTTCGTCTTTAATTTTTTCTCCTGACAAACCTAATTTTTTACGCATCATTTCAAACCAATTTTTTTTATATATTTCAGAAAAATTGTTTACGACTTCGGTTGCAATCTTAATAGCTGTATTTTTGTCTTCATTAATTAATGGCACAAGACATTCTGCAAATCTTGCTAAATTCCATTTAGTAATACCAGGTTGATTAAAAAAAGCGTAACGTCCATTCTGATCTATTGAGCTAAATACTGTTTCAGGATCATAAATATCCATAAAGGCACAAGGACCATAATCAATTGTTTCTCCTGATATAGCCATATTATCCGTGTTCATTACTCCATGAATAAAACCGACACGCATCCAATCAACAACGAGTTTTACTTGTTTTTGAATTACAATTTTCAACAAATCAATCGCTTGAGTTTTTGAATCTTTAATATGTGGATAATGACGATTTATCGTATAATCAAATAAAGTTTTTAAATTTTTTTTATCTTCAGCAATAACAGCATACTGAAAAGTTCCAACTCGAATATGGCTTTCAGCAACTCGAGTTAATATAGCGCCATGCAAAGGAGTTTCACGAATAACATTTTCACCTGTTTTAACAACTGCTAAACTTCGAGTGGTAGGAATTTTAAGTCCATGCATTGCTTCACTAATAATATATTCTCTTAACATTGGTCCTAAAGCTGCTCTACCATCAGCATTTCTTGAATAAGGTGTTTTCCCGGAGCCTTTAAACTGAATGTCAAAACGTTTATTATTTTTTGATAAGTGTTCACCTATAATAATTGCACGTCCATCGCCTAACATAGTAAAATGCCCAAATTGATGACCTGCATACGCTTGTGCAATTGTATCTGATCCTTCAGGTAACAAATTTCCAGAAAAAATTGAAGCTAAATTTTTATCACTTACACTAGAAAAATCTAATCCCAATACTTTAGATAAAGAATGATTTAGAATAACAAGTTCTGGAGCTTTTACAGGTGTTGGTGATAACTTAGCCAACATACTACTTGGCAATTTTGAATATGTATTATCAAATCGCCAACCTATTTTATTATTATAAGACACTCTTGATAAGTTAATTTAAGCTGGTTTTACCTCAGCTTGATCTTTTTCAGCTACAACTTCCGTTTTAAATTGATTTGATATTTTTTGAACTTCGACAGCTGATACTTTATATTCAGCACACATAGTTTCTTCATCTTTTCCATGCCCTGTTACCATATTCACCATGTGTTCTGGGAAATGGAAAGTGGTAAATACTATACCTTCTTTAACTTTTTCAGTAACATCAACTTTTAAAGACACTTCACCTCTTCCCGAATAAAGTCTTGCAATATCACCCGCGTTTAACTCTCTAGATTTTGCATCTTTTGGATGAATTAACAACACGTCTTCATCTACAATTTTAATATTTTTAGTTCTTTTCGTCATCGTTGCTGCATTATAGTGTTGTAATACTCTACTTGTAGTTAGTATTAATGGAAAATCTTTTTTATTTTTCTCTAATTCACTACTTTCTTTCCAGTCAAAATACTTAATTCTACCTTTTCCTAATTTAAATTCTTTTTCATGCAGAATTTTTGTATCTGTACCATCTTCTTTCACTGGCCATTGTAATCCTAGTTTTCCAAGTCTTTCTCGAGTTATCCCTTTGAAGAAAGGAACTACATCAGCAATTTCAGCTAAGACTTGGTCAGCATCATATATTGGTTGATTGTAGCCAAGTTTCTGCATCATTTCTGTAACTATAACTCCATCAGGTTTTGTTCCCGGAAGCGGTTTGGCTGCTCTATTAACTCTTTGAACTCTTCTTTCAGTATTTGTGAAAGTACCATCTTTTTCAAGGAAAGTTGTTCCAGGTAAAACAACATCTGCATGTTTAGCTGTTTCACTCAAGAATATTTCTTGAACTACTAACAAGTCCAATGCATTCATTGCTTTTGCAACATGAGCGCTATTAGGATCGGTTTGAACAACGTCTTCGCCAATAATCCATAATGCTTTCACTTCTCTATTTATTGCAGCATCAAAAATTTCAGGAATTTTTAAACCTGCCTTAGTTGGATGAACAACACCATATTTTTCTGAATAAAAATCTTGAATTTTTTTATCAGCAACTGGAAAATACCCTGCTCCTTGATGTGGTTGGCAACCCATGTCGGCAGCACCCTGAACATTATTTTGACCTCTTAACGGATTAACTCCAACACCTTTTCTTCCAATATTTCCTGTAATCATTGCTAGGTCAGCAATTAACATTACTGTTTTTGAACCTTGTTCCTGTTCAGTAACCCCAAGACCATGAAACTCCATTGAATTTTTTGCAGTTGCATAGGCAATCGCAGCTTCTTTCACTTGTTGTTTATCAACTCCAGCAACTTTAGCTAACTGATCTATATCTAGTTTTTTTATTCCTTTAACAAAATTTTCAAAACCTTCTGTTCTCTTTAAAATAAAATCTTCTTTTTGCAAATTAGATTCAATAATGAAATATAACATCATATTTAAGACTGCTACATTTGTTCCAGGTCTTAACCTAATATGATAGTTTGCCATTTTTGCTAACTCAGTTGTTATTGGATCTAAAACTATAAGTTTTTTTCCTTTCATCACTTGCTGCTTAATTTTTGAACCGGTAACTGGATGAGCATTAGTAGGATTAGCACCAATTACTAAGAATAGATCTGCAAAATAAATATCCTCTGTTGAATTGGTTGCGGCTCCCGTTCCAAATGTTTGCTGCATACCCCATGCTGTTGGTGAATGACAAATTCTAGCACAACAGTCGATATTGTTTGTTCCTATCACTGCTCTAATCATTTTTTGAAAAATATAATTTTCCTCATTAGTACATCTTGCAGAAGAAATACCCGCAACAGCATCAGGACCATTTTCTTTTTTTATTTTTTCTAATTTATTTTTAATATAATCATAAGCTTCATCCCAAGAAGCTTTTTCAAACTTACCGTTTCTTTTTATTAAAGGATTTCTTAATCTATCTGGATGATCATAAAAACCAAAAGCATATCTTCCTTTCAGGCAAGTATGGCCTGCATTTACTTCAGTTTGTTTTGGTGTATCAATTGATACCACTTTACCGTTTTTTACTGATGCTTCTAAATTACATCCCACTCCACAATAAGAACATGTCGTTCTAACTTTTTCATCATAATCAGCTGATTTAGATGCAAAAACATCTGATATCGCATCAGTTGGGCAAGTGTGTGCGCAGGCTCCACAAGAAACGCAAGAGGAGTCTCCAAACATCAAATCATTATCTGTTGTAATTTTTGAATCAAAACCTCTACCGCTCATCGTTAAAACAAACGAACCTTGAATTTCATCACAAGCTCTTACGCAGCGTCCGCAATTAATACAATTATCTAAATTCATTCGCATATATGCATGCGAAGTATCTTTTGGAATTCCTTTATTTTGTTTTGGTTTATTATAACGATGTTCATTTATACCTAAATCGTTCGCTACAGTTTGTAATTCACAATTATTATTAACTTCACAAGTTGAGCATGTCATTGGGTGGTCAGTAAGAACAAGTTCAACAATATTTTTTCTTAGTTTTATTAAATCTTCATTACTTGTTAAAATATAAGAACCTTCAGTTACTGGGGTATGACATGATGCTACTGTTTTTGTTGGCCCATCTTTCTTCAAAGCAACATCTACTGAACAGACTCTACAAGCACCATAAGGAACTAAATTTGGATCATCACATAAACTTGGAATCTTATCTTTCCCAACGTGTTCTCTAACAAATTTTAAAACAGAGGTATGACTAGACTTAATTTGATGGGCAACACCATCAATATAAGCGATTTTATGATCTTTACCGTTTGATCCGTTTTTCATTATTCCTCTAAGCTCCTTGGTTTATATCATTTTTAAATTCTTCGGTAAAATATTTAAGTATGTTCTGAATGGGAAGCGGAATAGCTCCACAAAGTGCGCATAAACTACCTTTTTGCATAGTAACAAGCAGTTCGTTTAAAAGTTTTATTGGAATTTTATTTGTTTTATTAACCACTTGGTCAAACATTTCTTTACCTCGATAAGAACCTAGTCTTCCAGGAAAACATTTTCCACAAGATTCTTCTGCAGAAAATTTGAATAAATGATGGATATATTTAATCATATTAAAGTCTTCCGGGATGCTTACAATACTAGCATGTCCCAACATAAACCCCGCTTTTGTAAATTCTTGAAAATCTAAATTTAACTTTTCTATTTCTTTAATTGGAATAATCCCGCCAAGTGGCCCACCGACTTGCAAAGCTTTTACAGGTTTAATAAATCCACCTCCAATATCATAAATGATTTTTTTCATAGGAGTTCCCATATCCATTTCATAAACACCAGGATTTTTAAATAAACTATCTAAGCAAACAAGTTTTGTACCAGCGGATTTAACATTTCCTATAGATGAAAAAGATTTTGCACCATGTTTTAATATACCAGGTATAGCTGCTAAAGTTTCTACATTATTTACTACAGTCGGTTTTTTATAAAGTCCTTCTACTGTTGGATAAGGTGGTCTAACATCAACTTCAGCCCGTCTTCCTTCAATAGATGCTATTAGTGCAGTTTCCTCTCCACATATATAAGCGCCTTGACCAATACAAATATACAAGTCGTAAGAAAAATCAGTACCTAAAATATTTTTACCCAAAAGATTTAATTTTTTTAGTTCGTTAATTGTACGATTAATAATTTCTATAGATTTAGGATATTCACCTCTAATGTAAAGAACACCTTCATCACTTCCAATAATATAACCACAAACTATCATTCCAAATAATACTTTTAATGGCTGGTCTTCTAAAAGATATCTGTCAGAGAAAGCACCAGAATCACCTTCATCAGCATTACAAACAACATATTTTTTTTCTACTTTTTGTTGACTACAAAAATTCCATTTCATTCCAGTTGGAAATCCTGCGCCACCTCTTCCACAGAGATTTGATTCAGTTATAGTTTGAAGAGTTTCTTTTTTATTTTTTTTTAATATTTGTGATAGTAAATCTTTAAATTTTTCAATAGTAGATAAGTCTTCGCTCATTAATATACTTGTAGTAGCATGGCTTGCTGAATTAATATTTTTAGTATTGATTTTTTTACCTTTAATTATTTCATCAATTTGATCAATATCTTTTCCTGAGTAATTATGACCATTGTAGTGAAAAGAACTAGTTTCATAACAATGACCTAAGCAAAACATCGTACCAATTTTATCCGCACCTAATTTTTCTGATAATTTTTTTCTAACTTTATCTTGTGTTCCTGCGCACATACATGCACTACCATTGCATATCCATACTTTTTTT
>CACKTW010000006.1 GCA_902603215.1 uncultured Pelagibacteraceae bacterium | reverse complement strand
TATTTTATCAACCATTTGAGTTATTGTTTGGGATTTAATAGGTTTTCCTGTAAAAGGAGAATAAGGAATACCTATTCTTGCATATAAAACTCTCATGTAATCATAAATTTCAGTTACAGTGGCAACCGTTGATCTAGGGTTTTTTGAGGTATTTTTTTGTTCAATTGAAATAGCTGGGCTTAAACCTTCAATTAATTCAACATTTGGCTTTTTCATCTTATCTAAGAATTGACGAGCATATGCTGAAAGGCTTTCAACATATCTTCTTTGACCCTCAGCATAAATAGTGTCAAAAGCTAATGAAGATTTTCCAGAGCCAGAGAGCCCTGTGACAACAACAAACTTATCTTTTGGTATTTCTGTGGAAATACTTTTTAGATTGTGTTCTTTAGCGCCTTTTATAACGATTTTTTTAAGCATAAAATCCATTGTTATAAATTAATTAAATTATTTTTACAGAAAATTATGATATAATTTTAATCAAATTAAATCAAAAATTACATTCTTAAAATATTATGGCTGGAAGTTTAAATAAAGTATTATTAATTGGTAGACTGGGAGCTGACCCTGAAATTAAACAAATGGTTAATGGTAAAAACGTCGCAAGAATGAGTTTAGCGACTAGCCAATCTTGGAAAGACAAATCTACAGGTGAGAAGAAAGAAAAAACCGAATGGCATAGGGTTGTTATTTTTAATGAAGGACTTGTAAATGTTGTTCAACAATACCTTAAAAAAGGAGCGCAAGTATATATAGAAGGACAATTATCAACTAGAAAATGGAAAGATGAAAAATCTGGACAAGATAAATATTCAACAGAAATAGTATTGCAAGGCTTTAATTCTTCATTAACTATGTTGGGAGGAAGATCTTCTAACGGTAATGAAAATATATCTCAAATAGATCAAAAAACTGATGACAGCACACCTTCATCTGAAAAAGATTTAGACGATGAAATACCTTTTTAGTTTTTATGGAAAAAACTGAAATAATTAATAAATCTAATTTCAAACCTGTCGTTTTGCATGATGAGATGACAACATCTTATCTCTCATATGCAATGAGTGTTATAGTTAGCCGAGCACTTCCTGATGTAAGAGACGGATTAAAACCAGTTCATAGAAGAATCATATATGCAATGTACAAAGGAGGTTTTGATTGGTCAAAACAATTTAGAAAATCTGCAAGAGTAGTTGGAGATGTGATGGGTAAATTTCACCCTCATGGAGATCAGGCAATTTATGATGCTTTAGTTAGAATGACCCAAGATTTTTCAATGAGCTTACCATTAATTGAAGGACAAGGAAATTTTGGATCAATTGATGGTGATAGGGCTGCAGCGATGAGATATACTGAAACAAGATTATCTAAAGTCACACAACACATCATCGATGATATAGAAAAAGATACCGCAACATATAAAAATAATTATGACGAAACCGAAAAAGAACCAGAAGTTCTGCCGGCACAATTTCCTAACCTGTTAGTTAATGGAGCAGGAGGAATAGCTGTAGGAATGGCAACAAGCATACCTCCTCACAATCTAGGAGAAGTTATAGATGCTACCATTGCTCTTATTAAAGACAGCAATATTAGTAATAACCAACTAATGAAAATAGTTCCTGGTCCAGACTTTCCAACAGGAGGATTTATAATTGGAAAAGATATGATCAAACAAGGCTATAATAAAGGAAGAGGTTCTTTTAAAATTAGAGGCGAGATTGAAGAAGAAAGTTTAAAAAACGGAAGAAATAGATTGATCATAAAATCTATTCCTTATCAAGTAAACAAATCTATTTTAAATGAAAGAATTGCTGAGTTAGCAAGAGATAAAAAAATAGATGGAATTAGTGACATCAGAGATGAATCAAATAGAGAAGGAATAAGAGTAGTAATTGATTTAAGAAGAAGTGTTGAGCCAGAAACTGTAAGAAGACAGCTTTACAAATTAACATCTATTGAAACTTCTTTTGGATTTAATTCTTTAGCTATAGTAAATAACAAACCTGAAACTCTAGGTCTTAAAGATTTTTTAACTAATTTTTTATCTTTCAGAGAAAAGGTTGTTACAAAAAGAACAAATTTTGATCTTAAAAAAGCACAAAGCAGAGCTCATATTTTATTGGGTATATCTGTTGCAGTTGAAAATTTAGATAAAATTATAAAAATTATAAAAACATCTAAAAATCCTGAATCCGCAAAAAAAAATATTTTGGACATTAAGTGGAAAATTAATAAAACCAAAAAACTAATTCAAATGATTGAAAATAAAAATATTAAAAATTTTTATCAATTAACAGAAAAACAAGCTTTATCTATTTTAGAACTAAAATTACAAAAACTAACTGCTTTTGGAATTAATGAAATAGAAAATGAAATAAAAGAATTATCGAAAGTAATAGTAAGTTTAAAAAAAATTCTTTCTTCCAAAAAAGAATTATTAAAAGTTATTATTAATGAACTTCTTCATATTAAAGATAAATATTCTGTTCCTAGAAGAACAAAAATTACTGATGCGGTGTTAAATTACAGCATTGAAGACACTATATCCAAAGAGTCTGTTTTAATTACCGTAACCCATCAAGGTTATATCAAAAGAGCTGCTTTAAACAGAATTAAACAACAAAAAAGAGGTGGAAAAGGAAAACCAGGAATTAAAACAAGGGAAGAAGATTTCGTTGTTCAAACTCTTTCTGTTAATACCCACACATCTGTTCTTTTTTTTTCAAGCGAAGGACTTGCGTATAAAATAAAAGCTTGGAAAATTCCAGAAGGCTCTGCTTCTTCAAAAGGAAAATCATTATTTAATATTTTGCCATTAAAAAATCATCAATCAATAAGTTCAATTATGGCTCTTCCAGAAAATGAAAGTGAATGGAAAAATTTGAAAATTATTTTTGCAACTAGTAAAGGCAAGATAAGAAAAAATAGTTTAGAAGATTTTATAAACATTCCATCAACAGGAAAGATAGCAATGAAACTTGATTCTGATGATAAAATTATAGGTGTTAAAATTTGTAATGATGATCAAGATATAATTTTAAGCACTAGGCTTGGAAAATGCATTAGATTTCAGTCTAAAAAATTAAGAGTTTTTAAAGGAAGATCTTCTAAAGGTATAAAAGGAATTAATTTAGCAAATAATGATTTAATTGTATCTTTATCAGTTATTGATCATGGCACTGTTAATTCAAAAAAAAATGGCAAATTAACTAAAGATGACAAGTCTGAAATTAAAGCTAAAGAAAAATTTATATTCTCAATCACTGAAAATGGCTTTGGAAAAAAAACATCTCATTACGAATACAGGGTTACAAATAGAGGAGGCAAAGGGATAATTGGAATTAAAAATTCAAATAGAAATGGGAACGTTGCCTCTTCTTTTCCAGTCAATGAAGGTGATGAAATTTTTATATCCACAAGTAAAGGAAAATCTATTCGTTGTTCAGCAAAAGGAATTGGAGTTAAAGGAAGATCTACCCAGGGTGTAAGGATTATAAAATTATCGGGCGAAGAAAAAGTTGTTTCAGCAATAAAAATAGATGATAATTTAATTGAATGAAAAAAGTAGCTGTTTATCCTGGAACTTTTGATCCAATAACTTATGGTCACATAGATGTTATTAAAAAAGGTTTAAGATTCATTGATCAAATTATTGTTGCAGTATCAGAATCTTTTAATAAAAACTATCTTTTTTCAACAGAAGAAAGAATTTCCATAATTGAAAAATCATTATACAAAGACTTAAAATTTGATAAAAAAAAAGTGAAAATTATTTCATTTAATGATCTAACAACTTCGCTTTGTAAAAAATATAATTCTAAAATAATTTTAAGAGGTTTGAGGGCAGTTTCAGATTTTGAATATGAATTTCAATTAGCAGGAATGAATAGAAAACTTAATGACAATGTTGAGACGGTCTTTTTGATGTCTAATGTAGAAAATCAAATTATTTCATCAAAATTTGTAAAAGAAATAGCAGATTTAGGAGGAGATATATCCAAATTTATTACAAAAAGCACAATCAAAACATTAAAAGAAAAATTAAAATGAAAAAATTATTATTTTTTTTTTTATTTATTTTTTTTTCAACAAACTTACTAGCGGAGGAAAATATTATGATAATTAAACTTGAATATGGAAATGTTAAAATTCAATTATTTCCAGAAATTGCACCAAAACATGTCGAGCGAATTAAAACTTTATCCAAAGAAAAAAAATATGATGGAGTGGTTTTTCATAGAGTTATAGAAGGTTTTATGGCTCAAACAGGAGATGTAAAATTTGGCAATTCTTTAAATGAAAACTATGATTTAAGAAGAGCAGGGTCAGGAGGATCTGAATTACCAGATTTAAAATCTGAATTTAGTGATGCCGCTCATTTGAGAGGGACTTTGTCAATGGCCAGATCTTCAGATCCAAATAGTGCGAACAGTCAATTTTTTATTTGCTTAGAAGATTCTCCTCATTTAGATCGAAACTATTCTGTTTTTGGAAAAGTTCTTGAAGGAATGGAATTTGTGGATAAAATTAAAAAAGGTTCTGGAGCAAATGGATCTGTGCTTAATCCAGATAAAATAATAAGTATTACTATTGAAGAATAAATTTTTAATTTTATGGCATTAAAAAATTTTTCTTTTAATGTTATTAAAAAAGATAAATTTGCTAGACACGGAAAAATTTTAACTTCTCATGGCACTGTAGAAACTCCAGCTTTCATGCCAGTTGGAACGCAAGGAAGTGTTAAGGCAGTTTTTCCAAAAAATCTTACTTCCGCAGGAGTTCAAATGATATTGTCCAATACTTATCATTTAATGCTAAGACCTGGCATTGAAAGAATTAAATTCTCAGGTGGTTTACATCAGTTTATGAATTGTAACCTTCCAATTTTAACAGACTCAGGAGGTTTTCAGGTAATGTCTTTATCAAAATTTACAAAAATAGATAAAAAACTTGGCGCTATTTTTAAATCTCATTTAGATGGAAAAGAATATATTTTAAGTCCAGAAAAAAGCATTGAAATTCAAAAAGACTTAAATTCAGATATCATAATGGTTTTAGATGAATGTCCAAAATACACAGAAGATAAAAAAAATTTGAATGAATCGATGAATCTTTCTACTGAATGGGCTTTAAGATCTAAAAATACTTTTGGTTTTAATCCACAAAAAGGGATTTTTGGTATAGTCCAAGGTGGTTTGTATAAAGATTTAAGAATTGAATCCTTAGAAAAATTAATCGAAATAGGATTTGATGGATATGCTTTAGGAGGTTTGGCGGTTGGAGAAACTCAAGAACAGATGTTAGAAACTTTAGATAATATTAAGGATTATTTGCCTGAAGAAAAACCTCGTTATCTTATGGGCGTAGGAACTCCTTCAGATATTCTTGCAGCGGTAAAAAGAGGCATCGATATGTTTGATTGTGTATTACCAACAAGATCAGGAAGGACTGGTTTAGCATTCACTTGGAATGGAAAAATAAACATAAGAAATTCAAAATATCATAATGATAACTCACCTTTAGATGAAAATGTTACAGTTTATAACTTAAATGAATTTTCAAAAAATTATTTAAATCACCTTTTTAATTCAAATGAAATCTTGGGCTCAATGTTATTGACCATGCATAATATTAATTTTTATCAAGAATTAATGAGAAAGATTAGAAAAAATATTATAAATGGAACTTTCGATGAGTTTCATGATAAGTATATAAATGTTATTTAAAGATATTTTTTACGATTGAATTTAATAGAAAAAAAGACTAAAGATACCTTGTTTATGGGCCGTTAGCTCAGTTGGTAGAGCAATTCCCTTTTAAGGAATGGGTCGCTGGTTCGAATCCAGCACGGCTCACCATGAACATTAGCTAATTGGTGGATATTTTAAGATTATTCCAGGAATCCAATTTTTTAAATTTTTAATTCTATTTTTTGATGAAGGGTGTGTACTTAAAAATTGAGGAGGTTCTTTGCCCTTATTTTTTTCTTTCATTTTTTCCCAAAAAGATGTTGCTACTCTTATATCGTACCCTGCTAAAGATGAAAAAATTAAACCTAAATAATCTGCCTCAGTTTCCATTTTTCTACTAAATGGGTCAAGTAACCCAGTTCTAAAAATATCTATTCCAGTTGTATTACCAACAGTATTTCTAGTTCTAGAAATTACTCCTCCCAAAAAAATATCAGCAATTGCGCTGCCATAGTGAACAGACATAACTGTACTTTGTTTTTCAATAGTATGTTTAGCAACGGCATGTGCTATTTCATGACCCATAATAATCGAAAGTTCATTTTTGTTTTCTGCCAACTTGTAAATACCTGTATAAACTGCAATTTTTCCTCCAGCAGCACAAAAAGCATTTAAAACTTTATCATTATCAACAACTATATACTCCCATTGAAATAATTTAGTTGGGTTTGGTAAATTTTCTCTAGAAAAATAAATATTTATTGCTTTTATAATTTTTTCCGCAATCTCTGTTACATCATCTAATTCTTTACCACTTTTTTTTAATTTATTTTTTGATTTAAAATTATCATAATATTGAGCAGCATGTTTATTTGCTAAACCTTCTGGATAAACAGACAGTTGTCTCCGACCAGTAATGGGAGCTGTTGTGCATTGATTTAGTAACAAAGAACCACAAGTGCAGCCGATATAACCTATGAATTTTCTTCTGTTCATATTATAAATAAATTGATAATAGATAAATAATTATAATACATAATCGTATGGTAAAAAAGAAAATTAAAATATCCTTTTTTTCAAAATTAAGAAATTATTTTCTAACAGGGATAGTTGTTTTAATACCTATAGGAATTACTTTATATCTAACTCTTTTTTTAGTTAAATTCTCTTCAAAAATAATTCCTAAAGAAATTAATCCTAACAATTATCTTAATTATGCCATTCCTGGTTTGGAAATTTTAATTGCATTAATTATAATTACTTTTATTGGGTGGTTATCAGTCTCTTTCATTGGAAGAAGATTTTTATCATTAGTAGATACGCTATTTACAAAAATACCGATATTAAGAACTATTTATTCTGCCGTTGGAACAATGACTCAAACTTTTACTAAATCAGATTCTGATAGCAAAAAAAGTGTGGTCTTGATTGAGTATCCTCGAAAAGGTTCTTGGGCTGTTGGTTTTGCTACACAAGATAATCAAGGTGAAATTAAACAAAAAACTAAAGAAGATTTAATAAATGTTTTTGTTCCAACTACACCAAATCCTACAAGTGGTTTTTTACTAATGTTTCCTAGAAGTGAAGTTATTTATTTAGATATGACTTTCGAAGAAGCGTCAAAATTTATAGTTTCTGCTGGAACCTCAAATCCCAAGCAAAATTAATTACCAATCTCTTCAATAATATTTGCTCGATCGTATAATTTAAGTAGTGGTTCAAATTTTTTTAAATTTTCATTATTTAATTCCAATTTTTTAATATTTTTTTCAGCAAACAAAAATAGATCTTCATGATGAATTGGGTCAGCTAGTTTAAAATCTTTAATTCCACTTTGCTTGTAACCCAACAAATCTCCAAAACCTCTTAGTTTCATGTCTTCTTCTGATATTTTAAAACCATTATTGGTTGATTTTAGTATTTTTAATCTTTTTTTTGCATTTTCACTCAAATTCTTTTTAAATAGTAAAATACAAATCCCCTGCTTATTACCTCTCCCAACTCTTCCCCTTAATTGATGTAGTTGTGATAAACCAAATTTATTAGAATTTTCAATTACTATTATATTTGCATTTGGAAAATCTACTCCAACTTCAATTACAGTTGTTGAAACAAGTATTAAAATTTCTTTTTTAAGAAATTTTATTAAAACTTCTTCTTTTTCTTCTTTATTTAAAGCTCCATGTATTAATCCAACATTTTTAGGAAATAATTTGTTTAAATAGATATATTTAATTTTTGCAGCTTCATAATCAAGTTTGCTTGATTCTTCTATTAGAGGACAAACCCAAAAAATTTGGTTTTTATTTTTTATTTCTTTTTTTATGTAATTAATAATTTCATGGATTTTTGATTCTGGTTTGCTCAAAGTTATTACATCTTTTCTATTAGATGGTTTTTCTAATAATCTAGAAACATCCATATCACCAAAAACAGTTAGCATTAAAGTTCTTGGAATTGGTGTAGCCGACATTAATAAAACATCACAATTTTTACCTCCTTTTTTTGAAAGCTCCATTCTTTGCTTAACTCCAAATTTATGTTGTTCATCAATTACTATCAATCCTAAATTTTTAAACTCTGTTTTTTTTTGAAACAAAGCGTGTGTACCAAAGATCAATTTAATTTCATTTATTTTTAAATCATTTAGAATTTTTTTTTTCTTAACATTTTCAGTTTTTCCGGTTAAAAGTTCAAAATTAATTTTTAATCCATTAAAAATTTTTTTTGCTAGTTCAAAATGTTGATTTGCTAAAATTTCTGTAGGAGCCATGAAAGCAACTTGATAGCCAGATTCAATTACATTTGACGCGACAATTAAAGATATTATTGTTTTTCCAGATCCCACATCACCCTGTAATACACGAAACATTTTATATTTTGATGAAAAATCTTTGTTTATTTCTCTTATTATTAGCTCTTGATTATTTGTGAGATTGAAATTAAAATTTTTTTTTATTTTTTCATAAAATAAATTTTTGAATACTTTTTGATTTTTTTCCATTTTTTTAATTTTTTTTCTTATTTGAGATAAAACAAGTAAATGAGCAAATATTTCATCATAGGCAAGCCTTCTATAATGAGTTGAGTTAAAAGTTTGTTTTTTTGTTGGATCATGTAATTTTAAAATTGAAGTTTTCCAATCCTCAAATTTATTTTTTTTCAAAATTTCTGCATTATGCCATTCATCAAGATTTGGAATATTTTTTAATATTTGATCTATTATTTTTTTATAAATATTTTCAGTGATCCCTTCAGTTAATGAATATTTTGCTGTTATTTTTTCAAATAAATTTTCTTTTTCGATGGGTATTACATATTTTGGATTTGTAATTTGATATTTGTTTTTATAGTAATTTATTTTTCCGCTAATAATTACATCCTTATTTAAAGGTAAAATTTTACGTATATATCCTTCTCTACTATTAAAAAAAACTATATTAATTTTACCACTTAAATCTTCACAAATAATCTTGTTTGGAAGATTTCTTTTTCTCGGAAAGTTATATTTAATAACTTTAACTTTAATTGTGCAGATTTTTCCAATTTCTAATTTTTTAATTTCAACAAAATTAGACCTGTCTATAAATTCATACGGAAGATTCCAAAGAACATCAAAAAGTGTTCTAATTTTTTTCTTTTTTAACAATTCTAGAGTTTTTTTTCCTACACCTTTTAGTATAGTTATGTCTTTTAATAAATAATTATAGTCATTATGAGTCACCAACATATTCATATAATATATATTAATTAAATGAAAAAAAAATCACTTCTAAAAAAAAAAATAATCTATCGCTCAGAATATAGAGGTAGCAAAGAAATGGATTTATTGCTTGGAAAATTTGTAAAAATGTATATTGATGAATTTAATGACAGAGAGTTAAAACAGCTAGAACAATTTCTTAAAATTGATGACAATACTCTATTAAAATTTTACCTAGATAAAAAAAATGAATTAAAATTAAAGGATAATAAAATTTCTCAACTTTTTAAGAGTTTTAAGATATGAAATATGGCGGAGAGGGTGGGATTCGAACCCACGAATGAGTTGCCCCATTGCTAGTTTTCAAGACTAGTGCTTTCAACCGCTCAGCCACCTCTCCAAAGTGATTGTTTTATAATCTTAAGTGATTTAATCAAGCATTTAATTTAAAAGATAATTATGAGAAATAAAATTTACGAGGGTATATTATTTAGCGCATCAGCCTCATTTTGGTGGGGAGTATTAGGAGTTTTTTATTTTAAATATGTTTCTTTTGCCGGTCCAGTTGAATTAGTAATTCATAGGACTATATGGACAAGTTTTGTTTTAATCATAACAACAAGTATTTTTTCAAAATGGAAAATATTTTTTAAAATTTTATCAAATAAGAAAAAAACATTTCTTCTATTTATGTCTGGTTTTCTCATATACGCAAACTGGTCCATATGGATTTATGCAGTTGTTACTAATAGATTGGTTGATGCAAGCTTTGGCTATTATATATTTCCAATTTTAAGTGTTCTTTTTGGAATTATTTTTTTCAAAGAAAAAATAAATAGAAAAAGAACTATTTCAATTGGATTGGTAATTGTAGCAATAATCTATCTTTTAATTAATTTGAAAAGTATTCCATGGATTGGTTTAACAGTAGCTGTTTCATGGAGCACCTATAATCTAGTAAGAAAAAAAGCCAATGTTGAATCTGACATAGGACTTTTCATAGAAAGTTTATTTGTTGTACCAGTTGTTTTATTTTTATTTTATTTAATTGTTCAAAAGGGATTGAATGATTTTACTTTCACAAATCCTAAAGTTATGTTTTTGCTTTTTTTAGCGGGTCCGATGACAGTGATTCCTTTATATCTGTATGTTAGATCTATTAAGTTAGCCGGCTTAGGACCCTCAGGAATGGTATTTTTTATCACTCCAACATGCCAGTTTTTACTTGGTATTTTTTACTATCAAGAGGAATTTAATATTAATAAATTAATTGGCTTTATTTTAATTTGGATTGCTGTAATTATTTATCTTAGAGATTTAAAGGAAAAAAAGAAAAATGCTTAGATTTTTTTTTATATTGTTTTTTATATTTTTTGCCACAAGCTCATTTTCTAGCTCCAATGAAGATTTTAATTCATGGTTAATAAAATTTAAAAAGGATGCTATTAAAAAAGGCATTTCTGAAGAAACATTAAGCTCAACTTTAAAAAATGTAAAATACTTGGAAAATGTTATTAAGTATGACAGAAGGCAACCTGAATTTTTTGAGGATACCAAAACATATATTGGAAAAAGAGCTACAAGATCAAGGGTAAAAAAAGCAAAAAAAATGTTTAAAGAAAACGAGTCTTTATTTAATGAGATTGAAAAAAAATTTAATGTTGAAAAAGAAACATTGTTAGCATTATGGGCTATCGAAACAAATTTTGGAAAACATGTTGGAAAAATGGATATTCTCTCATGCTTAGCAACTCTTAGTTTTGATAAAAGGAGAAGTGAATTTTTTACAGAACAATTATTAATTCTTTTAAAATTAATAGATAAAAAATTAATTGATCCAAATACACTATATGGCTCATGGGCAGGAGCATTTGGCAATTTTCAATTTATGCCATCAACTATAAAAAATTATGCTATTGATTACGACAACAATAAGAAAATTGAATTAAAAAAATCTTTAAAAGACTCTGCTGCTTCTGCAGCAAACTATATAAATAGAATTGGCTGGAAATATAAAAGTCATTGTTTTAAAGAAGTTTCAATTAAACATTCGATTCCTAAAAAATATAAAAACATATCTGCAAGAAATATAAAAAATCATTTAAGTTTAAAAAAATGGCAAAAATTGAAAGTACTTAACCAAGAAGACTTTGATTCAAACAATAATCAAAAAGCCGCCTTAATAATGCCTGATGGAGATGATGATTCACCAGCTTATTTAGTGTTTTCAAATTATGAAAAAATTTTAAAATGGAATAGATCTTTAAGATTTGCTTTAACTGTTTGCACTTTAGCTGAAATGATTAAAAATGAAATTTAGCAAATATTTATTAATCTTTTGTCTATCTGTTTCCTGCACGATTGAATCTGGAACAATAAATTATTCAAAAAAAACTCAAAAGAAAACTTTTGAATCAAAAGGATTTGCACTTATTTACAGCGAAAAACTTTATCAAGAAAAAACTATAAATAGAAAATTAGATAATGATAAATATTTTATTTTACACAATATTTTGAAAAATAGAACAAATGTAAAAATATATAATCCTGATAACGCAAAATTTTTATTAGCAAAAGTTAAATATTCAAATAGAATTCCACCTATTTTTAATTCAGTTATTACAAAAAAAATAGCAAATGAATTAGAATTAGATATTGAAAATCCATATATAGAAATATCTGAAATTAAAAAAAATAAAAAATTTATTGCAAAAAAAGCTGTAACTCATGAAGAAGAAAAAAATGTTGCTACAAAAATTCAAGTAGATGCAATTTCAATAGATGAAATAAGTACAACAAAAAAAAAATTAAAAAAAAAAGAGATTCGCTTTATTATTAATATAGCGGAATTTTATTATATAAATTCAGCTCAAAATATGGTTAAAAAGTTTAAAAAAGAAAGCAATATATCCAATTTAAAGATTGAGAAAATATCTGATAAAAAATTTAAAGTTGTATCAGGTCCTTTTACCTCATTTAATGCTATGAAAAAAACATATTTTAGTTTAAATCAATTGGGGTTTGAAAATTTAGAAATTATAAAAATTAAATGAAAATAAAAATATATTTTTTAATACTCGTATTTAGTTCTTTTTTAGCATTCCAAGCGGAAGCCGCAAAAAAAATTGATATTAAAGCTAGAACGGGAATTCTTGTAGATTTTCACTCTGGAAAAGTGCTTTACGAAAAAGATGCTGATTACGAAATATACCCTGCCTCTATGACAAAAATTATGACTGCAATTGTTATTTTTGATCTTTTAAAAAAAGAAGAAATTTCTCTTGATGAAAAGTTTGTAATTTCAGAAAAAGCCTGGAGAATGTCTCAAAGCGGTTATTCTTCAATGTTTATTATGTTAAATGATGAAGTGACTGTTGAAAATTTACTAAGAGGAGTAATTGTTGTTTCCGGAAATGATGCTTGCGTGGCTTTAGCTGAAGGAATTTCAGGTTCAGAGGAAGAGTTTTCTTTATTAATGAATGAAAAAGCTATCGAAATAGGAATGACAAACACTAATTTTTCTAATTCTTCAGGAATTCCTGATCCCGAAAATTATTCTACAGTTAGAGATATATCTTTGATGTCACATTATTTAATAAAAAATTATCCTAATTATTATAAATATTTTGCAGAAACGGAATTTACTTGGGATAGAACGGGGGGTGAACCAATTACTCAAGGCAACAGAAATCCTCTTTTGTATAAAAAAGTTGGAGCTGATGGAATAAAAACAGGATATTTATCTGTTGAAAAATATTCTTTAGCATCATCAATTTTTAAAAATAATAGAAGATTAATAGCTGTGGCAAGTGGTTTTGAAACTAAAAATTCACGATCGAAACAATCTACAAAGCTTCTTTTATGGGGACTTATGAATTTTGATACAGTTGAAATTTATAAAAAAAATCAAATACTTTCATCTTTAGATGTTTGGCTTGGTAAAAAAAATAAAGTTGATGTTTACATAAAAGAAGAACTTTATATTACCATTCCTAAAAGGAAAAAAAAAAATATTAGTGCTTATATTGAATATACCGGACCAATAGAAGCTCCAATTAAAAAAGATCAAAAATTAGGAACTTTATATCTTTATTATCAAGATGAATTAATAGAAACCCACAATGTATATTCGAGCGAAGAAGTAAAAAAGGTAAACTTATTCTCAAGAGTACTAAAAGCATTTAATTTTCTAGTTTGGGGAGATGTCTAAAAAAAAAGTTTTTATTGTTTTTGAAGGTATAGAGGGTTCTGGCAAGACACTACATTCGAAAAGACTTTTTCAAAATTTAAAAAAAAACAATATTTCTACAATTAGAATAAGAGAACCAGGAGGTTCTGCAAAAAGTGAAAAAATCAGAAAATTAATACTAAATGAAAAAAATAATAACCTTCATCCTTTGACGGACACGCTTTTGTATTTGTCCGCAAGAAACGAAAATATTCAAACTAACTTTAAAAAATTTTATAGAAAAAAAATCATCATATGTGATCGTTTTTCAGATTCTACAATTGCGTATCAACATTATGGAATGGGCATAAAGAGAAAAATTATTTCATTGGTAAATAAGGAGATAATTGAAAAATATAAACCTGATTTTACATTTTTGATGGTTGTAAACGTTAATAAAATTAGATCGCGACTTAATAAAAGGAAAAAACTAAATAGATATGATAAATTTAATCTAAATTTTTATAAAAAAGTTCAGAAGGGCTTTATTAAAATAGCAAAAAATAATAAATCCAAATATATGATCATAAATTCAAATAATGATTTTAAAGATAATCATAATTTAGTTAAAGAAAAAGTAAAAAAGTTAATTTCAAAATGAGCAAAGAAAAAAATTACACTGTATTTGAAAATCAAAGCTTACAACTTTTTCACTATGATAAATTTTTTTTATTTTTTAAAGAAATGCACAAAAAAAATATGTTACCAAAAAAAATTTTATTATCAGGGTTGTCTGGCATGGGGAAGGCAACTTTCGCAATGCATTTTATTAATTATATTTTAAGTTTTGATGAAAAAACACGTTATGATGAAAAAAATTTTAGAATAAATGTGTTGAGTAATGTATATCAATTAATTTTACAAAATATTCATCCAAATTTTTATTATATAAAAAATTCGGAAGATAAAAAAAGAATAAACATTGATCAAATAAGAGAGCTCATTTCTTTTCTGAACAAAACATCATTTAATAAAAAAAATAAAAGATTCATACTTATCGATGGAGTTGAAAATTTAAATGATAGCTCATCAAATTCTTTACTTAAAACTTTAGAAGAGCCAAATGAAGATGTCTTTTTTATATTTATATATAACTCTTCAAAAAAACTAAAAAATACAATTAAATCTAGATGCACAGAATTTAAAATATTTTTTACCAACAAAGAAAAAGAAAAAATATTAAATAATCTATTGAGAATTAAAGATTATCAATTAGATCCATTTATAATTAATGAGTTAAAAAGTTATTATGATACTCCTGGTCTGATTTTTAATTACATTGAACTTTTAATGAATTTAAAGATTGATAGCGATAAAGATAATTTAGAAGAATTGTTAATAAAAATATTTTCACTAAATCCAAATGAAAACAAAAAAATTAATTATGAATCTATTCAAAATTTGATAGAATTATTTTTTTACAACCGATTATTATCTGCAAAAAATAAAAGTAAAGTTTATATTTCTTATCAAAAAACTATCAAACTGCTTGATGAATATAAAAGATTCAATTTAGATTTTGATAATATTTCTTACCAAATCAAACAAAATATTTTATATGCATAAATATTATTTTTTTTTTTTGATTTTATCATTTTTTCTTGTTAATTGTTCCTACAATAAAAACGAAAGTAATTTAAATCAAAATATTAGTTATCAGGCAGACTATCTTTTTGAAGAATATTTGGATTTATTATTAAAAAAAAATAAAAAAACTAAAAATTTAGACATTAATAGCGTGCCTAATTAATATTATGAAAAAAAAACAAATTAATATTGCGGTTGTAGGACTGGGCCAGGTTGGGAATTATTTATTAAATGAATTAAATACAAAAAAAAAAGACATAGAAATTAAAACTGGAAAAAAAATTAATATTGAAGCAATTTCTGCACGAAATGTAAATAAGAAAAGAAAGTTTAAAATAAAAAAAGAAATTTTTTTTAAGAATCCATTAGAAATTTTAAAAACAAAAAAAATAGATATTTTATTTGAGGTGATTGGATTATCAGATGGAATGTCAAAAAAAATAGTCGAAACATCTTTGAAAAAAAAAATTCATGTTATAACTCCAAATAAAGCTTTGATAGCTAAACACGGCGATTATTTGGGAAAGTTAGCAGAAAAAAATAAAGTTAATTTAGAATTTGAGGCATCAGTTGGAGGAGGTATACCAATATTGCGCACATTAAAAGATGGTCTTGCTACAAATAAAATTAAAAAAGTTATAGGAATCTTAAATGGCACTTGCAATTATATTCTTTCAGAAATGGAAAAATCAAAAGATTCATTTTTCAATGTTTTAAAAAAAGCTCAAATGCTAGGATTTGCCGAACCATCAAATCCTAAATTTGATATAAATGGCTATGATTCATTAGCAAAAGTTAGAATATTATCTGCGCTTGCATTTAATAAACTAGTTTCAAAAAACAATTGTTTAATGGAAGGAATAGAAAATATTGAATTAAAAGATATTCAAATTGCCAATCAATTAAATTTACGGATTAAATTACTTGGTATTACTGAATTAATAAACAATCAATTATTTGAAAGAGTTCATCCCTGTCTAGTAGGAAAAGATAGCTATATCGGAAACATTAATGGCGTAATGAACGCTGTTATTCTTAGAGGAAAACCAATTGGAGAAACAGCCTTGCAAGGTGAAGGTGCGGGTCCTGGCCCAACTTCATCTGCTCTTTTATCTGATTTGGTTTCTATATTAAGAGGAAATATAAAATATCCTTTTGGAATACCTTTTAAAAAAAGAAAAAGTATAAGAAATTATGATAAATCGAATTATATCAACTCACTTTATTTAAGGTTTGAGGTTAAAGACAAACCTGGAGTTTTATCTAAAATTAGTAAAAAATTAGCTAGATATAAAATTTCAGTTAAAAGATTAATCCAGACCCCAGATAAGAAAAATAATAAAGCTACTATTGTTATAATTACTCACAAAACTTTTGAAAAAAATATTATCAAATGTATTAATTCTATTAAAAAAAAAGAATACTTGATAAAAGCTCCAACATTTATCAGGGTTGGAAATTTCAATGAAAATTAAGGAAGATTATATAAAAGAATTTGTCTCCAGCACAGAAAGAGCTGCTTATGGTGCTTCACTTTTTGTTGGCAAAGGAGATAAAATTTCTGCTGATAAAGCAGCAGTTAATGAAATGAGAAAAGTATTAAACAATATTGATATGAAAGGAAAGGTTGTAATTGGAGAAGGAGAGTTAGACGAAGCTCCAATGTTGTATATCGGCGAAAATTTAGGAACAGGAAAGGGAGAAGAGCTTGATATTGCCGTCGACCCTCTAGAAGGAACTAATTTTGTTGCAAAAAATTTACCAAATGCATTATCTGTAATTGCAATAGCAAGAAAAGGAAATTTACTTCATGCCCCAGAAACTTACATGGAAAAAATATGTATTGGAGAAGGATATTCTAAAAATTTAGTTGATTTGAACAACTCTATAAAAAAGAATATTCAAAATTTAGCCGATGAAAAAGGAACTAGCCCAGAAAATATCACAGCTTGCGTTTTAGAGAGGCCCAGACACAAAAAAATTATTGAGGAGCTAAATTCTTTAGGGGTTAAAATAAAATTAATATCAGATGGCGATGTATCTGGAGCTATTTCAGTAGCAATTAAAAAATTTAAAATTGATATTTATATTGGAATAGGCGGAGGTCCAGAAGGAGTTTTGGCTGCGGCGGCTTTAAAATGCCTAAATTCTCAAATGCAAACTAGATTAGTTTTTCAAAATGAAAAAGAGAAAGAAAGATCAAAAAAACTTGGAATTTCTGACCTAAATAAAAAATATTCTATTGAAGAGATGGTAAAAGGGGATGTTATCTTTTGTGCAACTGGAATAACAGACGGAGAACTTTTGAAAGGAATTAAATCACAATCAGATGAGTTTGAATCTGAAACCTATCTTCTTCATTTAGAATCTAAAACAAATAAGATAATTAAAAATATTACAAAGAAATGAATGTTAAATCTGTTACTGGAAAAAAGTGGCTAATAAAAGAATGTGATAATAATCAAATTCTAAAACTTTGTGAAAATTTTTCCATAAGTGAGATTCTTTCAAGATTGCTTGTAATTAAAAAGGTAAAAGATGAGGAAATTAATCTATTTCTCAATCCAAAAATAAAAGATTATTTAGGAAATCCTGAAATTCTTGAAGATATGAAAAAAGCCGTTGATCGAGTTGTTAAGTGCGTTGTTGAAAAAAAGAAAATAGGAATTTTTGGTGACTATGATGTTGATGGCGCAACATCTACCGCTCTTTTAAATAGATATTTTTCAGAAATAAATCAACTTTTTTTTTATTATATTCCAAATAGACAAAAAGACGGTTATGGACCTTCGGTAAATACATTTAAAAAATTTTTAAATGAAAAAGTAAATTTAATAATCACAGTTGATTGTGGAACAACTTCTTATGAGGCAATAGATTATGCAAACAAAAATTCTACAGATGTAATAGTTTTAGATCACCATCAGGCAAATATAAAATTACCCAAAGCTTTTTCTATCATTAATCCCAATAGAATTGACGATAAATCAAATTTAAATTATTTGTGTGCAGCTGGTGTAACTTTTTTTTTCCTTGTTTATTTAAATAAAAAACTTATAGAAATAGATTTTTTTAAAAAAAACAATATTGAAATTCCCAATTTGTTAATGATGCTAGATCTTGTAAGTTTAGGAACCGTTTGTGATGTTGTGCCTTTAAAAGGTATTAATAGAGCTTTTGTCAAACAAGGTTTGAAAGTTTTAAAAAAAAGAAAAAATCTTGGTTTAAAAACTCTATATGATTTATGTAAAATTCAAGGTTCTCCAAACACATACCATTTAGGATATATAATTGGTCCAAGAATAAATGCTGGTGGCAGAGTTGGAGAATCATCTTTTGGAACAAAGCTTTTAACATCATCTGAAAAAGATGAAGTTTTAAAAATAGCTATGAAATTAAATGATTTTAATCAAGAAAGAAAAAACATCGAAGAAAAAATTTTGCAAGATATAGAAAAAAAGATTCATAATTTTATTGATGATCCGGTATTATTTATTGATGGAAACTGGCATGATGGAATTATAGGAATAGCTGCCTCAAGAATTAAAGAAAAATTTAACAAACCTACAATTATTATTACTTATAAAGATGAGTTAGCAAAAGCTTCCGCAAGATCAATAGCTGGTTTTGATATTGGTTTAATAATTTTATTAGCAAAAGAAAAAGGGATAATCAAAAATGGTGGGGGTCATAAAATGGCCGGTGGTTTTTCATACGAAAAATCAAAAACCAATGAATTAAGAATCTTTTTTAATAACGAGTTTTTAAAAAAAGGAATTACCTCATCTAATAGCGATAGATACTTTATAGATTCCAAAATATCAGCTACAGCGATAAATTTAGATGTTTATGATGAAATTGAAAAACTTTCTCCTTTTGGATCAGCAAATTCTGAACCAAAATTTTTGGTAGAAAATGTTAGAATTATTAAATCTAAAGTGGTTGGCAAAAAACACATTTCTTCAATACTTGCGTCAAAAAATAATAAATCATTCAAAACAATAGCTTTTAATTCAGTTAAAAGCCCTCTTGAACCATATTTATCTATTAACAATAAAAAAAACTTCAATATAGTTGGAAAATTAACCTGCAATGAATGGCAAGGTAGAAAAGATATACAGTTTATCATAGAAGACATTTCTGTTATTAAAACAACAGTTGTTAATAATAATGGATAATATTTTGGTCCCATCGTCTAACGGTTAGGACAGTTGGTTTTCAATCAACTAATCGGGGTTCGATTCCCCGTGGGACCGCCAACTAATACAATTATGTTTTATTACATTTACATGATTCAGAGCATCAATAACAATAATTCAAAAACATATGTTGGCTATACAACAGATATTAAAAAGAGAATTAAACTTCATAATTCTGGAAGAGGAGCAAAAAGCACTAGAGGAAAAACTTGGAAATTAATTTTTTCAAAAAAATATAATGATAAATCCAATGCTTTAAAAGCAGAATACAGATTAAAAAAAAATATTAAAGTTAGAAAAATGATTAAAAATGGTTATAAATTTAAAAACAATTTATGTATATAAATATTAAAAAAAATTTTTACAATAAATCAGATAACTTAACTAAATTTTTGGACAGTGAAAAAGATGGTGTTTTTTATATTGGACATGCATCTATACTGGTTAGATTAAGTAAAAAAAAATACTTATTTGATGTAATTGAACAAGGAAATTTTTATAACAACTCATGGAAATTTTTTCCAAGTCAAGTTATGGATAAAAGATTTTTTGAAGTAGATGGGGTTTTCGTATCTCACGTTCATCAAGATCATTACGATCCCATATTTTTAAAAAAATTACAAAAAAGAAAAATTCCAATTTATATTTTAAATGGAAGACCTAATTTTAATAAATTGCTAAAGAAAGAAAAAATAAATGTAAAATCAATACCTTGTAAAAAAAAATTTTATATTAATAAAGATATTTGGGTATACGGATGCTTGCATGAATACAATGATATAGATTCTTCTATGATTATCTCAAATGAGAATTTAAGCGTATATCATGGTAATGATAACTTTATAACAGAAAAAAGCTTAAAACCTTTTAAAAAAAAAGTTGGCAAAGTTGACATTGGTTGTATACCTTTTGCATATATCAATTATTATCCTTATTTATTGAATGGAATTTCCAAAAAAGAAAAATTATTAGAGGGAAAAAGATTGGAAAACTTATTTATGGATTATGGTATAAGACAAGCAAAAATTCTCAAACCTAAAATTATAATTCCATTTGGCTCAAATCTTTTTCAAGCAGACAATCCTAATTCACTAATGAACAAAGGGGTGGCAACACCTGTAGATTTTGTTGAATATGCTAAAAAAAAACATAAAAAATTTTCAAATAATTATAAAACAATTCTTTCAGATTCTTTTTGTTTAAAAGAAAATAACCAAATTAAAATGTTTTATGAAAATATAAAGGCAAATAAATTTAATCTTGAACTTAAAAAATTTATAAACTATGACAGAAAAAGCAAAAATAGAAACAATGGAAAAGACAAATATCTCAATATAAATGAAAAACATTTAAATTTTATAAGAAAAAAAATATCTAGAAATCGTAATAAGCTTGATCATAAAATTATTATTTCTTCTAACAAATATAAAGATAAAAAAATTTTAATAAATTTATTGAATGACAAAGTTTCAATTTATGAAAAAAAAGAAATTCCTAGTCAATCTCATTACTTTACTGTAGAAATCGATGAATTTAATGATTGGTTGAAGGGAACTATTACTTTTGAAGAAGTTCTTGGAACAAGAAGATTTAAATATTTTAGAAAACCTAACATATATAGGGTGGAAATTAATCAAATTTACACTAATTACTTATGACAAATATTTCGAAAAAAGCAAAAATAGGAAAAAATGTAACCATTGCTAACTCTTCAAGAATTTCGGGAAACGTAATAATTGGTGACAATGTAACAATAGGAGATTTTTGTCTTATTGGAAATACTTCTGAAAATAAAACATCTAAAAAATTAATTATAAAAAATGGTGTAAAAATAAATTCACATTCTATTATATATTTAGATTCTGAAATTGGAGAAAATTCAGTTATTGGTCATAGAGTTTTAATAAGGGAAAAAACAAAAATAGAAAATAATGTTCAAATAGGTAGTTATAGCGATATAGAAGGCTATTGTGAAATTTTGTCATATGTAAAATTACATAGCAATGTTCATGTTGGACAGCATTCTAAAATAATGAATTATGCATGGTTATTTCCTTACGTAATATTAACTAATGATCCAATACCACCAAGTGAAATTAGAGAGGGTGTAATTATTGAGCCTTTTGCAATAGTCTGTACAAGAACAACTATTTTGCCAGGAAAAAAGATAGGCTTTGGAAGCTTTGTTGGTGCAAACAGTCTTGTAAATAAAAATTTGAAATCTGAAATGATTGGAAGCGGAAATCCTTTTAAAGAACGCGGAAGTATAAATTTAATAAAAATTCCAGGCAAAAATGAAAGCGCATATCCCTGGCATTCTAGATTTCAAAAAGATTATCCAAAAAATATAAAAGAAATTTATGAAAATTTTAGAAAAAAATTTATTTAATTTTTAATAATTTTTTATTCTTATAACCTAAAATATTAGATTTTACAGAAGGTTCAAATATTTTTGGTATATAATAATTTTTATCATATTCATTTAAATTTTTTAAAATAGATAAACAGGTATCAACCCCTATAATATTAACTAGTTTAACGGGGTCATTTCTTTTAAAATCATTTGAATATATTTTTTTAATATCTTCAATATTCAGTTTTTCTTCTTCAATTAAATAGAAAAAAAATGAAATTTCATTAAATATAATTTTATTAATCATAAAACCAGGAGTGTCTTTAACTTCAATGATTTCATATGATAAGGTTTTTAGTTTATTGATTATCTGATCTAAATATTCATTTGAAAAATAATTGATTTTACAAATTTCAATAAATTTTGTTGTTACAGGATTCATGAAGTGAAAAGCATTTATATTATTTCCAATTTTTGATAACTTTATAGAAGAAGTGTTAGTAAATAAATTTTCTTTATATTTTAAAGATTCAAACACTTTTTTTTTAACATCTAAATCTTCTTTAACTGTTTCTATTGTAAAAAAATTTTCAAATTTGCTAAGATTTTTTTCAATCTTAATAGAACCTTCTGAATTTAATTTAAGAATTTTTTCTATTTTTGTAGTTTCTTTTATTAATTGATTTTCTAGATCACTATCATTGTTTTCCCAAATCAAAACATCAAAACCAATTAATTTAAGTAATGAGGCAATTTGCTTCCCCATATACCCAGAACCTAGTACATTAACCCTCATATTTCTTCTAATTTTTATTTATTTATTGAATTTAATATTAAATCAATAATATCCATTATATTTTGATAATACAATGAATAGTGATTTAAAATTTCATATTTTTATTTATTTGCATCTATGCTATTGAAACATTAAATATCGAATGAAGATAAAAAAAATCAATGTATTAATTATAGGATTTGGTTATTGGGGACCAATATTAGCTAGAAACTTTCAATCAAATACTTCTTTCAATGTTCATTCAATATGTGATTCAAGTCCATTAAATTTAAATAAAGCAAAAAATATTTATCCAAATACTAATTTTTATAAATCATATAAATCTGCTCTAAATAATAAAGATATTGATTTTGTGGTTGTTTCGACCCCAACAAATACTCATTATAAAATTGTTAAATATTCTCTTTTTAAAAAAAAAGATGTTTTGTGTGAAAAACCTCTTAGTTTAAAATTGAATGAAGTTAAAAAATTGATCGCATTAAGCAAACAAAGTAAAAAATTTTTGTTTGTAGATTATCCATTTATTTATAGCGAAAGTGTAAAATTTATTAGAAAAATATTCCAAAACAAAAGATTGGGGAAACCTTTAATCTATGAATCGATTAGAGAAAAGGCTCCGTATAGAAAAGATACAGATGTTATATGGGATTTGGGAATTCACGATTTTGCTATTTTGAAATATTTAGTAAACAAAAATCCAAAAAAATATGAAACAAATTTTAGAAAAACTTTAAAAAATTTTAAATCTGATTTTGCAAATATAAATCTTTCATATAGTAATAATTTTTCTGCTTTTATAAAATTAAATTGGTCGTCTCCTCTAAAAATTCGATTAATCAAGATTTATTTTGAAAAAGGTTTGATCGTTTATGATGAAAATGAAGGAATTTATAAAATTAATATTTATAAAAAAAATAAAAAAGGTTTTAACCTTGAAATACCTTTGATTAATTTTAATGAAACCTTGAAACTTTTTGTTGATTTTATTGCGAAAACATTGTCAGAAAAAAAATATTCTAAATTTGATCACAATTTTTCTTTAGATTTAACTAAACTAATATCAAAAATTACAAGAAACATTTAATGAATAAAGTTTTTATATTATTACCTCACAAAGATCAATTTTTAAAAAATAATTCTGGGTCCGCATCTATTTGGGTAAAAGATTTTTTTAAGTTAAGTGAATTTAAAAAAAAAATAGAGGTTTATGGCTCTACAGAAAATCTCAAAGATGTTTCAATAAAAAAAATTTATCATAATATTTCTATTGGTGGAGCAAGATATCAAAGTAAAAGTCAAATTTATTTAAAAAAATTTAAAACTTTTGTTGAAAAAAGAAAACCTAAAATAATAGAAATTCACAATAGACCTTCATATTTATTAAATATTTATAAAAGTTTTCAAAAAATTAATTATATATTAATAATACATAATGACCCTTTAAATCTCAAAGGATCAACGACGGTCTCTGAACGTGTGAACTTACTAAAAATATGTTCCCAAATTTATTTTGTAAGCAAATGGGTTGAAGAAAAATTTTTTTCAGGAATTGAAAAAAATTACTATAGCAATTTTAAAGTAATTTATCCTAGTATAAATCCCATTAAAAAATTTCCCAAAAAAAAGAAAATAATTATTTTTTCTGGAAAACTTAATTCAGCAAAAGGCTTTGATAAATTTGGTACCGCCATGATAAAAATATTGAATAAATATAAATCTTGGAAATCTTTAGCTATAGGTGATGAACCAAGAGAAAAATTTAACTTTAGCCACAAAAGATTAATTCAACTAGGCTGGATTCCTCATGAAAAAGTTCTTAATTATTATAACAAATCAACAATTACTGTTGTTCCATCATCATGGGAAGAACCTTTTGGAAGATCTTCATTAGAGGCTGGTTCAAGAGGAAATGCTGTTATTATTTCAAAAAGAGGAGGGCTTCCTGAAACTATTAAATCTCCTATAATCTTAAAAGACATAACATCAGAAAATATTTACAAAGAAGTTGAAAATTTAATAGAAAATAAAAAGAAATTAAAAGAATTGCAAATCGATTCTTTTAAAAACCCTTTGCATATAATAAAAAATAATATTGAAATTATTGATAAAGATAGAGAAAAAATTATTAATCCAATTAAAAAATTTAATATAAATAAAAAATCAAAATTAAAGATTCTTCATGTTTTTAATAGAGCGGAAAAAATAGGTAGTAGAATTTATTTTATTTCAACAGGCAAAAAAATTGAAAATGGATTAATAAGATTAGGGCATGATGTGGAGGGCTTAAGCGATAGAGATATTTTAAGCTACAATTCAGGATTAACAAATTTGAAAAATAGAGACATTCTTAACAAGATATTTTTGAATAAAGCAATGTATTATAGGCCCGATCTTATTTTAATGGGCCATGTAAATGGAATAAACGAAGAAAGTTTTGAAAGAATAAAAAAAATAAATAGAAATATTGTGCTTTCGCAATGGTACGAAGATAATCTCTCTCCAACAGGTCCTGACTATCACAAGAATTTAGAAAATCTTAAAATTAATTTTAAATATATTGACAATTTTTTTATTTCAACTCATCCTGATGATATTGAATATAAAAAAGATAAGATAAATTACCATTTTTTACCTACTCCAGCAGATAGAAATATTGAAAAACTAGACGTTTATAAAAATAATAATTTTACCTATGACGTTTTTTTTGCAATGAGTCATGGTGTAAATCGTGGAAATATCAAACAAGGAAAAAAAGATGAAAGAGAAGAAATAATAAAAAAGATTGTTAACCTAAATAAAAATATAAAATTTGACATTTATGGATTCAATAACAGAAATCCTGTTTGGTCTGAAAGTTTTTATGATGCTATATCAAATTCCTGCATGGCTCTTAATATAAATAGAGGAAAGTCAAAAAAATATTCATCGAGTAATAGAATCGCATCCTTAATGGGCAATGGCCTTTTGACTTTTATTGATAATGAAAAAAAATTTGAAGATTTTTTTAGAAAAGATGAAATGATTTTTTTTGCAAATAATATTGATCTTTCTGAAAAACTCAATTATTACAAAAAAAATAAAAATGAACGTGTAACTATTGCTAAAAAAGGTCAAAAAAAATATTTTCACTTATTTAATGAACGCAATGTAGCAAAATATATAGTTGAAAAATCAATTGGTTTTAATAGCAAATATAAAGCACCATGGGAATAAATTATAGATGAATACTTTAGTAGAAATAGGAAAAAAATATCCTACATCAAAAAATGTAACTGGTTTTTTAGAAATTTATGAAATTTTTTTTAAAAATCTAAGAGACAAAGAAATTAATATTTTGGAAATAGGAGTGGACAATGGAGATAGTCTTAGACTTTGGAGAGATTATTTTAGCAAAGCAAAAATTTGCGGGATAGATATAGTAAAAAAAGAATTTAAAATAAAAGATGTTGAAATATTATGTGGAGATCAGTCTGACCATAATTTTTTAACTGAAGTAGTTGAAAAATTTAAAAACTTTGATGTAATTATTGATGATGGTAGTCATGTATCAAAGCATATAATAGCTTCATTTAATTTCTTATTTAAATATTTAAATCAAAATGGTCTTTATATTATTGAAGATTTACAAACCTCTTATATACCAAGATTTGGAGGAAGTAGATTTAATCTAGACAAAAAAAACACTTCAATGAACTTCCTTAAATCTTTAACAGATTCAATAAACTATGAACATAAGGATAGGCCTTTTTTTAAAAAAAAAAAATTTGATGGAATGATAAAATCTGTACATTTTTATCAAAATATTTCCATAGTTAAAAAAGGGGAGAGCATTAATTATTTTTACAAAGATACTAAAAAAATTACATTCTTTGATAAATTGAAAAAAATAATATCACTAATTAATAAATAAAAAGTGAAAAATATTGTAGTACTCAAAAATGATGCGATAGGAGATACAATGCAGTCAATTCCCTGCATTAATAAAATATTAAATATACATTTAAATGACAAAATCTATTTTTTTTTATCTAATAGAAATAAAGATATATATTCTTTTTTTGATAAAAAAAATACAGAGAGACTAATATTTAATCATAAGCTAAATATATTTGAAAAAATTAAAATTATTCTTTTTTTTATTTTTAAAAAAATAGAAAAAGCATATATTCTAAGTCCCAAAGGTTTGTTTTTTTATTTACCATTCTTTTTTAGAAAAACAAAATTTTATGCAATTTGTTTAAATGATTTAAATAACAAATTTAGACCATCTATTTTTTTGAGAAAATATCTTTATCATTATCTAATTAATGACCGAACAGGGAATAGGGGGATTAAATCAACCAAAGATCTCCAATTGGAATTAGTTAACAATGAAGAACTTGATAAAAATTTAATTAATCTTAAAAAAATAAAGGAAAAAACTAGTTATCCAATTAAAAATGATTATATTTTTTTTCATTTAAAAAAAGATACTTTTGATAAATTAGATTGGAATTTTGAGAAGATTAAAAACTTTCTATTAATTATATCAAAAAAATACGACGTTGTTTTTACTACTGATATTGGTGGAAACGAATATACAGAAAAATTTAAGAACACTTTTAATCTTTTTAACCATGATAATAATTCCTTTTTAGACAAAGGTAAAAATATTACATATTTTCATAATTTGTCAGGGCTAGAGCTTCTAAAGTTAATTGCAAACTCTAAAATTACTATTGGGGTTCATGGTTCTTTTACAAATTTTAGTAGCTATTTAAATATACCAACTATAGATATTTTTTATATAAAAAGTGAGAATCCCTATGATATAAAAGCAGCTAGAGATGCTGCTAGAGAGTTTTCCCCTTTTAACAAATCTTATTTTAGAATTGTACCAAGCGAGAATTATGATAAATTACTTAATAAAATAAAATTATTTTTGGATAGAACATGCAGTTAAAAACATTAAGTCAGTCAAAAAATAGCAGCAAAAAATGGTGCCTTGTTCATATAGGTAATGATATTACATATGGATTAGCATTTGTGGCTGGTGAACTTAAAAGATTAAACCATCAAATATTTTGGATTGATGGAGATGAAAATATCGATACTTTAAATAAAGTAGTTATAAAAAATAAACCTGATTATATTTGCTTCGGTCCTCTTTCAACGGAATTTTCAAGATCTTTAGAATTAGTCAAAGAATTTAAAAAAGTATTACCTTCCATAAGAAGTGTATTTGGTGGAAAACATGTTTTAGCAATTCCTGAGGAAATAAAAAGAAATAAAGATATAGATTATTTAATATGGGGTCCAGTTTATGAAACTATTGATAAAATTATAGAAAGCCCACCAAACACTTTTATAAAAGGTGCACCAACTATGCCTTGCAATATGCAGCCATCATTAGAAGAATATTTTGAACAAGTTCCTCGTATGGGAAGCAGAGAAAGAAAATATATTATGTCTCATTTTGGATGTGTTTATAATTGTTCATTTTGTTGTACTAGCGTCACTCGAAAATCATATGGAGCTAAAGCTTATAAGGAATTTTGGTTAGCAAGAAGACCAGTTGAAAATATGATAGAAGAAGCAAAATTATTTTTAAAATATCCTACAAAAGAAGTTTCTTTTGAAGATGATGATGTTCTGTATGGCACGCATGAAGGGGCCGATGGCACAGATTGGTTAATAGAATTTACAAAAGCGTGGAAAAAAGAAATTAATATACCAATGTACGCAAATGTAACTCCAAACACAGTAGTTAAAGCTACCGATGAAGCATTATCAACGCTTGCGGAATTAGCCGATACATTAACAATGGGAGTCCAAACAACAGGTGGAGATTCAAGTAGGCTATTCAACAGACATTTTCAAGATGAAAAACAAGTTATAGAAGCAGTTAAGATAATGACAAAATATGGTGTTAAAGTTAAATTAGAAGTTATTATTGGATTACCTAATATTGATGGATTGTGCCCAGATCCTGTAACTGATGCAATTAAAACTATACAAATGTGTCAAAGAATAAGTCGAGAAGTTCCGCCAGAGATGACTTGGACATCTTGTTTTCCTTTGATGCTTTATCCAGGAACTGAACTGCATAAAAAAGCGATAAAAGCTGGAATTCCTTTAAGTGAAGCTTGTGAATTTGAATGGCATAGTGGAGAAGGATCTGTAAAATTTGACCCAATTACAATGAAACGTATAAAAAATATGACAAAAATGGCAACAATGTTTATAAAATATGACATGAGTGAAAGGTGGATGAGGGCTTTAATGGATATGGATTTAAATGAATCTTCCTCAAAACAACTCAGTGAATGCCAATATTTAGAAAGTTTAACGTTCAGATTAGGTGATGATATTGAACATGAATTTGACAACATACTTCAAGGTATGAATTTTAAATATTGATTTAACATTAAAAATCAATATGGAAAAAAATTTGGTAGTAAAAATCGCAAATGGTTTTGGCAACCAAATGTTTCTTTATGCAGCAGCCTATGCTTTTTCAAAAAAACTAGGATATAAATTATTAATTGATGACGAAACAGGAATTGCTCATGATATTGGTAAAGCAAAAAAAAGAAGCAGAAACAATTGGAAACCAAAATATGAATTAGATATTTTTAATCTTTCATCAGAAGTTGCTGAAAAAAAATATAAATTTTTAAAAAAAGGTGCACATACAAAAAGAAAATTTTTAAAATTTATTGATTCTTTTTCATCAAAAAAAAATTTTTTATTAGAAAAAATAAATAGAGATAAAAAAACTTTTTATTCAGATCATTATCTTAACCAAAAATATTCTAACACTATTTTTTTTGAAGGTTACTTTGAATCTGAAAAATATTTTAAAGAATATAGAGAAGATTTATTGTCAGAATTTTCCTTTAAAACATCTTTAAATTTGAATAATAATATTTATAAAAAAATGATTGATAACTCAAATGTTGTCTCCATTGCTTTCAGAAGCAGAAGATTTACCGAAACTGAAAGAGATTTTAAAAATAAAAATATGCAAATTAAAACAGCAAAATTTGAAAATGATAGCATTAAATATATTTATCGTGCTATTGAATTTTTTAAATCAAAAATACCAAATCCTAAATTTCTTATATGGTCTAATGATTTTGAAAACCTAGAAAAACATTTTGATCCTAATTTATTTACTTTTGTAAAAAATAATCAAAATGATAAAATTATTTTAGATTTTTCTTTAATGCGTCAATGCAAATATTTTATTGTTGGATCTACGTCTTTTCACTGGTGGCCAGCATGGCTTTGCAATTTTGAAAATAAAATTATTGTTTGTCCTAAAGATGAAACTTTAAATACTTCTTGTAATTTTGACCTTTGGCCAAATTCTTGGATTAAAATTTAACTTTATTTAAAGCATTGTTTTTAAATAAATTAGCTTCTTTAATATATCTTCTTACCATTTGAGTTGTTTTATGCCCTGTCATAGCCATAATATTACGTTCTTCAGCGCCAGATTCCGCCGTTGATGTTGCAAAACCTGATCTCAAGCTATGTCCAGCATATCTATTAGGATCCAATCCTGATAAAGACACGTATTTTTTAATTATTAAAGCTATACTTTTGTCTGAAATATTAAAAATTTTTCCTGATTTGATTTGCAAATTATGAATCCAATTTTTTAAACTAAGAACTGGACAAAATAATTTATTTTCAAAGTAGGGGATCGCCTTAGTCATTCCTTCCCCAGACTGATCTGTTTTTGACCTTTTAATGAAAATTTTTACCCCTTCACTTACAAATTCAACATCATCATATTCAATATTTACTAATTCTGACCTTCTAAAACCTCCTGAAAAACCAAGTAATATGATTGTCCTATCCCTTAACTTGCGATTTTCTGATTGTTTAACTTTATCTATAATATTAATAATTGTTTTTAACTCATTGATTAATATAGGTTTTTTTGCTTTTTGATTACTTCCTTTAACCCTTTTTATACCATGTAAATTCTCCATAATAATTGGATGTTTTGTATCTAAATAATACCCTTTCATTTTATGAATCACGCTTATCGAGGCTATTCTTCGTTTTAAAGTACTAAATTTTGAAGTAGCTGATAAATAGGTTAGGTATAATGAGAGTATTTTTGGCTCTGTTGGCATGGAACTTAAACCATTCTTGGCACAAAATCTAGAAAAGTCCTTAAAGTCAGCTTGGTAAGCTCTTAGAGTATTGGCAGCCTTAGAGTTCTTTAAGTTTTTTAAAGTTTCTAATTCAAGGCTTTTTATATCAGTAACTAGTTCATTCATAATATTTTCCGATAACCATTAATTATCGGAAGTTATATATTAGGTGATTTTTAAAGTCAATAGTTTAAATTCACTAAATGATTGGTACTAAATTTCAGATAAAAGTTTGGAAATACCTTAAAACAATACCTAAAGGCAGTGTAAAGACCTATAAACAGGTCGCTATAGGCATTGAGAGGCCTAAATCAGCCCGTGCTGTAGCTAATGCTTGTGCCAAGAACCCATATGCTCCTAAAGTACCTTGTCATAGGGTTATTAGGTCTGATGGAAGCTTAGGCGGTTTCTCAAGTCCTGGCGGGATAAAAACAAAGAAAAAGCTTCTTAAAAAGGAAGGTTTTTCAGTTTAAAAGCTAGAAAAAACAATGTTATTTTGCATTAAATGAGTATTTACTTGATATTTTTTATTTTCACCCTTCAGTTGTACCCTATTTCAATAAATCGCTAAATAAACCCCTTCTATGGCTCTTTAATCGCTATATTCCAATAAGACAAAGCTTCTAAAAAAATACCGAATAATTAGTTAAATAAGCAAGTTTTCTTTGAAAATATAATTAATTTACATTGAAAAATCT
>CACKTW010000005.1 GCA_902603215.1 uncultured Pelagibacteraceae bacterium | reverse complement strand
TTATTGATAGGTTTTTGGTTTAAAAAACCTTCAGCTAATGTAGCAGCAATCAAAGCATTTATTGTTAATAGAGTAGGTGATTTTGGTTTTGCACTAGGAATCTTTTTAATTTTTTATTTTTTTGGAACTCTAAATTATTCTGAAGTTTTTTCTCAAGTTAGTCTTCATACAAATAAAGAAATTAGTTTTTTAGGAATTAATTTAAACCTAATCACACTGATTTGTTTGTTATTATTTCTTGGATCAATGGGAAAATCAGCTCAAATATTTTTACATACTTGGCTACCAGATGCCATGGAAGGTCCAACTCCTGTTTCAGCATTAATTCATGCAGCCACAATGGTAACAGCCGGCGTTTTTTTAGTGGTGCGCTGTTCTCCTATATTTGAGTATTCTCAAGTAGCATTAAATGTAGTTTGCATTGTTGGAATTATAACTGCTTTTTTTGCAGCCACCGTTGCATTGGTTCAAAATGATATTAAAAAAGTTATTGCTTATTCAACTTGCAGTCAATTGGGTTATATGTTTTTTGCTGCTGGAGTAGGAGCTTATCATGTAGCCATGTTTCATTTATTTACACATGCTTTTTTTAAAGCTTTATTATTTTTAGGTTCCGGCTCTGTAATTCATTCATTTAAAAATGAACAAGATATTCGTTTTATGGGTGGTGTATGGAAAAAATTACCTTACACATGGACTTTAATGTTAATAGGAACTTTAGCATTAACCGGATTTCCTTTTTTATCAGGATATTATTCTAAAGATGCAATTATTGAATTTGCTTATTTAAGTCACTCAAATCTAGGAATTTATGCTTCGATAGCTGGTATAATAACAGCTTTAATTACCTCAATCTATTCTTGGAGACTTATATTTAAAACTTTTCATGGAAAATATCAGAACGAAAATATTAAATTGAACGAAATGCACGAGTCACCTTTGGTTATGCTTATTCCATTAATTGTATTATCTATAGGTGCAGTTTTTTCTGGCTATCTTTTTAAAGATTTATTTATTGGACCTGATAGCAACATGATTTTTTGGAAAAATTCTATTAAATTTATTAACGAATTTAGTCATCTTCATCCACCATATTGGTTAATATTTTTAACACCTTTGCTAGTGCTAATTTCTATTCCTGTTTCTTATTATTTTTACGTTAGAGATAAGAAATTTTTAAATAGAGTTAAAGAAAAAAATAATTTTATTTATCAATTTTTATTAAACAAATGGTATTTTGATGAATTATATGAATTCATTTTTGTAAAACCTTTAAAAAAAACTGGTTTATTTTTATGGAAAAAAATAGATGAAAGAACAATAGATCGTTTTGGTCCGGATGGTTTATCTAAATTGATAAAGTTTTTTTCATCTAAAGCTGTTCAATTTCAAAATGGATATATTTATCATTATGCTTATGTAATGCTTATTGGATTTTCTATTATATTAACCTACTTCATATTAACTTAAATGAATTTTCCTATTTTATCAGTTGTAACTTTTTTACCTTTGTTTGGTTCTTTTTTTATTTTTTTAATAAAAACGCATCCAAACAATGAAAATAGAAGCATTAAATATGTTGCTTTATTTACTTCATTTGTAAATTTTTTATTTACACTTTATCTATGGTTTTCTTTTGATCTATCAACTTCTGAATTTCAATTTATTGAAAACAAACAATGGATGAAGGGATACTTTAATTTTCAATTTGGAATTGATGGTATTTCAATTTTATTTATATTGCTTACAGCATTTATTACACCTCTTTGTATCTTATCAGTTATTAAAAGCGTGAAAGTAAGGGTTAAAGAATTTTTAATTGCAATATTAATCATGGAAACTCTAATGATTGGAGTTTTTTGCTCTTTAGATTTAGTAGTATTTTATTTGTTTTTTGAAGGAGGTCTAATTCCAATGTTTTTAATTATTGGAATTTGGGGTGGACCAAGAAGAGTTTATTCTGCTTTTAAATTTTTTCTATTTACTCTTTTGGGTTCCGTATTCATGTTAATAGCTATAATCTCAATTTATTGGATGACCGGAACCACTGATGTTATTCAATTATATCAGCTAACAATACCAGAAAAATATCAATATATACTTTGGTTAGCTTTTTTTAGTTCTTTTGCAGTTAAATTGCCTATGTGGCCTGTTCATACATGGCTACCAGATGCACATGTTGAAGCTCCAACAGCTGGATCAGTGATATTAGCAGCAATTTTATTAAAAATGGCTGGATATGGTTTTATTCGTTTTTCAATCGGCTTGTTTCCTTTGGCATCAGATTATTTTACTCCATTAATATACTTCTTAAGCGTTGTCGCAATTATATATACTTCCCTTGTAGCTTTGATGCAGGATGATATGAAAAAGTTAATTGCATATTCTTCAGTTGCACACATGGGCTTTGTAACAATTGGTATCTTCACTTTAACCAAACAAGGTTTAGAAGGAAGCATAATACAAATGATTAGTCATGGCTTAGTTTCAGCAGCATTATTTCTGTGCGTTGGCGTAGTTTATGACAGATTTCATTCAAGATTAATTTCTTCATACGGCGGGCTTGTAAATATAATGCCAAAATATGCTTTTATTTTTATGATTTTCACATTAGCCGCATTAGGTTTGCCAGGAACCAGCGGTTTTGTAGGTGAAATTTTAATTTTAATAGGTATTTTCCAAAAGAATATTTTTGTGGCTTTTTTGGCAACAACAGGCGTAATTCTTGCTGCAGCATATATGTTATGGCTTTATAAAAGAGTAATTTTTGGAAAAATTAAAAATGTTGAATTAAAAAAGCTTTTTGACTTAAATAAAATTGAATCTTTTGTTCTATTATCTTTAGCTGTTTTTGTATTATTTTTTGGATTTTATCCTGAACCACTATTAAAAACTATTAATGTTTCAATAACTAATTTGATTAATAACCATGAAACAAATATTGCTTATTTTTTGCAAGGTGAAATAAATCAATGAGTGAAATCAACTATATTATTCCTGAACTTTTTTTATCAGTTTCTATAATGTTTTTGCTTATGATGGGCGTTTTTAAAAAAAAAAGCGCAGATTTAATTTATAAATTATCTATTTTAGTATTTTTTATTAGTTTTATCTTAATTTTTATTTTTCAATTTACTTTAGATCAACCTGTTCATTTATTTAATGATAGCTATGTTGTTGATTACTTGTCATCCTTTATGAAAACTTTAGTCTTAATATCAACTTTTTTTATTATGTTGGCTTCATATAATTATATAAAATTGACTGGTATAAATAAAATTGAGTACCCAATTCTTTTATTATCTTCCTCACTAGGAATGATGGTTATGATAAGCTCTTATGATTTAATTGTGTTTTATATTGGATTAGAATTACAGTCTCTTTCTCTTTATGTTTTATGTGCCTTTAATAGAGATAATCTTAGATCATCAGAAGCAGGTCTTAAATACTTTGTTTTAAGCGCTCTTTCATCTGGCTTACTGCTTTATGGATCTTCGTTAATATATGGTTTTACTGGTTCAACAAATTTTGAAGTGATTTCGAACAATCTAAATAGTTTAAATGAAGGTTCTGTTTTTGGAATTGTGTTTATATTAGTTGGTCTTGCTTTTAAAATTTCAGCAGTCCCATTTCATATGTGGGCACCTGATGTTTATGAAGGTTCCCCAACATCAGTTACTAATTTTTTTTCAATGGTTCCTAAGATAGCAGCTTTAACTGTCTTTATAAGATTTTTATTTGTTCCTTTTTTAAATGCATTTGAACAATGGCAAATGATTATTATTTTTATCTCTTTAGCTTCAATGATTTTTGGAGCTGTTGCAGCAATAGGGCAAAAAAATCTTAAAAGGTTGATGGCATATAGTTCCATAGGTCATATGGGTTATGCACTAGCTGGTTTAGCTACGGGTAGCAATGAAGGAATTCAAAGCTCAATATCATATATCTCAATCTATTTAATTATGAATCTTGGAATATTTTCTTGTATTTATTGTCTGAAAAGAAAAGAAATTTTTTATGAAGATATAGAAGATCTTTCTGGATTATCAAAAAACCATCCTCTAATTTCTATAAGTTTACTTATATTATTATTTTCTTTAGCTGGCATACCACCTTTAGCAGGGTTTTTTGCAAAATTTTATATTTTTATGTCAGTTATCAATGCAAAAATGTATACACTCGCTATTATAGGATTAGTTTCTACTGTAATTTCTGCTTTTTATTATTTAAGAATTATTAAAATTATTTATTTTGATGACAAAAAGGAAAAATTTGATATTGAAAAAAATTTTGGATTAAACTTTTCAATAATCTTTTCTACATTAATAATTTTAATTTATTTTTTATATCCAAATATTCTATTAGATTTTATATCTAGGATTCAGATCATTTGATGAAATTCAAAATTTTTAATTATAAAGAAGTAAACAGCACAAACGATGTTGCAATTGATTTAATTAAAAAGAAAAATTATGAAAAAGGAATAGTGTTTGCTTTAGAACAAACAAAAGGTAGAGGAAGATATGGTAGAAAATGGATTTCAGAAAAAGGTAATCTATTTACTTCAATTTTTTTTAATCTAAAAAAAAATTTTCCAAATATTGAAGAATTTACATTAATAAATGCAATTTTGAATATAGATGTTTTAAAATCTTATTGCAAAAAATCAAAAATCGAATTTAAAAAACCTAATGATATTTTTTTAAATAGAAAAAAAATTTGTGGAATTTTGCAAGAAACTATTGTTAAAGATAAAAAAAAATATTTAATTATTGGTATTGGAATCAATGTTGTTTCAAATCCTTTGCTTAAAAAATATAAATCTACAAACTTATTTCTTGAGACTAAAAAAAAAAATGATCCTAAAAAAATTGTAATTAAAATTTGTAATAAATATAGTATTTTTTTTCAAAATTTGAGTAGATATAATTTTAAAAATTTTAAGAGCAAATCAAAAAATTTGTTAATGAGGGTATAATTTTTTATGAAAAGTTTAATTGGAGATATAGGAAATACTGAAACCAAAATATGTGTTTTGGATCAAAAGTTTAAAATTTTAAAAAAAATTAAATTGGAAACATTTAAACTAAATAAAAAAAAATATTTAAAAAATAAATTTTCTTTTATGAAAAATAAAAAACATTTTAATGAAAAAGCATTATTTGCAAATGTTGTTCCAAAAAAATATCAAAGTTTAAAAAAATTTTTAAAAAAAAATTATGGAATAAGATGTAAAGAGTTAAAAGAAACTAAATATTCTGATTTGATCAGTGTTAAAGTAAATAAAAAGCAAATTGGCTCAGATAGAATAGCTAACGCTATAGGTTCAAGATATTCATACAAAGATAATTGTATAATTTTAGATTTTGGTACCGCAACTACTTTTGATGTTGTTAAAAAAGGAATATATTACGGAGGTGTGATTGCCCCAGGAGTTAGCCTGTCTTTGAATAATCTTGTTAAAACAGCCAAACAAATTCCGTTCTTTACATTAAAAAAGATTAACAAGGTAATAGGCAACAATACAATTTCAGCTCTTAGATCAGGATTTTATCTTGGGTATTCAGGATTAATTAATAATATCTTGAATTTAATTATTAAAGAAACAAAATTAAAATATAAAATTATATTAACCGGTGGTTTTGCAAACTTATTTAAAAATACTATAAAGTTAAAAGTGATTATTGATCAAGATATTACGATTAAAGGTTTAATTTATTTATTAAAAAATAAAAAAATTTAAAAATATTATGAATAAAAGAGAGCAGTTTTTGTTTTGTCCATTGGGAGGTTCAGGCGAAATTGGAATGAATATGAATCTTTTTGCTTATGGTAATACCGGGAATCAAAAATGGTTGATAGTTGATATAGGAGTTACCTTTGCTGATGATACTGTTCCAGGTATAGATTTAATTTATCCTGACCCCGGATATATTATTGATAAAAAAGAAGATCTTCTTGGAATAATATTAACCCACGCACATGAAGATCATATAGGTGCAATAGCACATATTTGGCCCCAATTAAAATGCGATATTTATGCAACTCCATTCACAAGTGTTTTAATAAACGAAAAATTTAAAGAAAAAAAAATTGATATAGGTAATAGGTTAAAAATAGTTCAGCTTAATGGAAAAATAAACTTAGGACCTTTTGAAATTGAATTTGTTACATTGACTCACTCAATTCTTGAGCCAAATGGACTAAGCATTAAAACACCATCAGGAATGATTTTGCATACGGGTGATTGGAAATGCGATCCAAACCCATTAATTGGAAACACTATAAATGAAGAAAAATTAAAAGAAATAGGTCAAAACGGAGTTCTTGCAATGATTTGCGATTCCACAAATGTTTTTAGCCCAGGTCGAGCTGGCTCAGAATTAGATGTTAGAAAAAATTTATTAAATATAATGAAAAGATTAAATAAAAGAATCTTAGTAACTTCTTTTGCATCAAACGTAGCAAGAATGGAAAGTATTTTTTATTGTGCAAAAAATACAGGAAGACAAATTTCCTTAGTTGGAAGATCAATGAACAAAATTTTTAAGGCAGCAAGACAATGTGGATATTTAAAAAATGTTATTGAGCCCATTGATCCAAGAGAAGCTAAAAAAATTTCTAGAGATAAAATTGTTTATTTATGTACAGGAAGCCAAGGTGAACCAATGGGTGCAATGATGAGGATTACCAATTATGTTCATCCAGATGTTTTTATTGAAAAAGGAGATACAGTAATATTTTCATCAAAAATTATTCCTGGAAATGAAAAAAAACTTTATAAATTACATAACCAATTAGTTAAAAATAATATTGAAGTAATTTCTGAAGAAAATGAATTTGTTCATGTTTCGGGGCATCCAAATAGAGAAGATTTAAAAGATATGTATAATTGGGTAAAACCAAGGTCGATAATTCCTGTGCACGGTGAACACAGACATATGATGGAACATATTAATTTTGCTAAGGAGATGCAGGTACCTTTTCCAGTTCAAATAGAAAATGGTGATATTGTCCAAATATATCCAGGTAAAGAACCACATGTTGTTGATAAAGCTCCATCAGGAAGATTATACGTTGATGGGAATGTTAGTGTAAGTGAAGATTCACAATCAATCAAAGAAAGAAAAAATCTTGCAAATAATGGGTATTTGGAAATAACATTAATTATCAACAGCAAAGGAAAATTTGTTAAGAAACCAATATTTTCTTTCAAAGGTTTGCCAATTGAAACAGAGGTAGAAGATTTTTTATTTGATTTAGAAAATGAAGTTCAAAAAACAACTAAGTCTTTTTCATTAAATAGCAAAAAACAAGAAAACAATTTAATTGAAGCAATAAAAATTAGTTGTAGGAAAATTGTAAAGGAAAAGACTGGAAAAAAACCTTTTACAAATATTAATTTGGTTAGAGTTTAGCAATATGTTAAGTTAATTTTAATTTAAGAGATTCTTTATAAAAAAATGTATTTATCAAAACTATTTATTCCTATTTTAAAAGAAAATCCTTCAGAGGCAAAAATAAAGTCTCATCAACTTATGCTGCGAGTTGGTATGATAAAACAATCATCAGCGGGAATTTATTCCTGGTTGCCTTTAGGTTTAAAAATAATGAAGAAAATTGAAAACATAGTTAGAGAAGAGCAAAATAAAATTGGTGCTCAAGAATTATTAATGCCAACTATTCAATCAGCTGATATTTGGAAAGAAAGTGGAAGATATAATGATTATGGAGAAGAAATGTTAAGAATTAAAGATAGACAAGGTAGAGAAATGCTCTACGGGCCAACAAATGAAGAATTAATCACTGAGATATTTAGAGCTAGTGTAAAATCTTACAAATCACTTCCACAAAGTTTATATCACATTCAATGGAAATTTCGTGATGAATTGAGACCAAGATTTGGTGTAATGAGGTGCAGAGAATTTCTTATGAAAGACGCTTATACATTCGATCTTAGCGATGAAGATGCTGTAAAATCTTATAATAAAATGTTTTTTGCTTACTTAAAAACATTTAAGCGACTAGGACTTACAGCTATTCCAATGGCTGCAGACACAGGCCCTATTGGAGGAAATTTATCTCATGAATTTATAATTTTAGCAGAAACAGGAGAAAGTAAAATTTATGCAGACAAAAGAATTTTTGAAGTTAACACAGAAAATTTCAAACTAAATGATGAATCTTTAAATGAAATGAGAAAAAAATTTGATTTATATTATGCAGTTACAGATGAAAAATTTAACAAAGAGGATTTTGATAAAAAAGTTATAAAAAATAATCATTTGATTACAAAAGGCATTGAAGTTGGTCACATATTTTATTTTGGAGATAAGTATTCAAAACCGTTAAATGCTTTTGTAGATTTACAAGGAGGAAAAAAAGTTGCTGTAAAAATGGGATCTTATGGAATTGGTGTATCTAGACTAGTTGCCGCTATAATTGAGGCAAAATTTAATAACAATGTCATGAAATGGCCCTTGTCTGTTGCACCATATGAAACAGTTATTATTCCTATGATTAAAAAGAACGACAACTCAAACTTAAAAAAAGCTGAAAACCTTTATAAAGAATTAAAGAAAAACAATATTGATGTTTTACTAGATGATTCTGATGAAAGCTTGTCTGCAAAATTAAAAAAATTTGAATTAATGGGCATTCCTTATCAAGTAATAGTTGGTGAAAAATCTAAAGAAGATCTTTTTGAATTTAAAGAAATTGATAAAGAGTCTGAAAATTTAACTATTGCAAAAATAGTAAATAAAGTAATTAGTGAGAAAAAAAGAATTGATCTCTGAAATTGAAAAAACAGTAGCTTTTAGATATTTAAGACCTAAAAGAAAAGAAGGTTTTTTAAAAGTAGTTTCTATCTTTTCTTTTTTAGGAATTTCCTTAGGAGTTGCGGTGTTAATTATTGTTATGTCCGTAATGAATGGTTTTAGAACAGAGTTAGTAAATAAAATATTAGGTTTCAATGCACACATTGTTTTAAAACCTTATGAAAAAAGAATCGAAAGGGATTATTTGAAAAAAATCCAATCCTTATCTAAGAATATAAAAAACGTAATTTATACTATTAACGGAGAGGCAATTTTACTAAAAGAAGATTATACCAAGGGCATATTAGTTCGAAGCTATTCAAAAGAAGAGTTTAATAAAATAAAATTAATTCAAGAAAGTATAATTGATGGTTCAATAAAAAATTTTGATAAGGGAACAATATCTATTGGTAAAGATTTAGCAATTTCATTAGATTTAGTTACTGGAGACAAAATAACATTAATGTCTTCCTCAAGCATATCTACTATTTTTGGTACCCTTCCAAAACAAGAAACTTTTATTATTTCTTCAGTCTTTAGCAGTGGGCTATCTGACTTTGATCAAAATGTAATATTTATGCCTATACCAGATGCCTTTAGTTTATTTGATAAAAATGAAAAAGATATGTTTTTAGAAATTTTTTTAAAAAACCCAGAAAATGTTGATTTAATTAAAAATAATATTCAAAACTTATTTTCAGACTATTTTGTTTATTCTTGGTCTGATCTTAATAAATCTCTTTTTGGAGCTTTAAAAGTAGAAAGAAATGTAATGTTTATAATCTTATCTTTAATAATAATTGTAGGAGCTTTTAATATTATTTCAGGTTTAACAATTTTATCTAAAAATAAAACTAAAGAAATTGCAATACTAAGAACAATTGGCGTGAGCAGGAAATCGATTTCAAAGATTTTTTTTTTAGTAGGTTTTTCAATAGGATTTTTTGCTACTCTTACAGGAGCTATTTTGGGCGTTTTATTTTCATATTATATTGAGGAGATTAGATTTATATTATCAAACTTGTTTAATATTACTCTTTTTCCCGAAGAGATTTATTTTTTAAGCAAAATGCCTTCAGAAATTAATCTTTTTTCAATATTAATTATTTGTATTAGTTCTCTTTTGATTACAACTTTTGCATCAATTTTTCCTTCATTATCAGCATCAAAACTAGATCCAATAAAGGCTTTAAAGTATGAATAGTTTAATAAAAGTCACCAACCTTAATAAAACTTTTTATTTTCAAAAAAAAAAACTAAATATTTTAAGAAATATTAATATTGATATTAAAAAAGGAGAGATGGTAGCTTTGCTTGGCCCTTCAGGCTCAGGAAAATCTACTTTTTTACATATGATAGGATTACTTGATAAACCAACTAGCGGTCAAATTTATTTTCAAGAAAAAATAACAAACAAAATGAATGAAAATGAAAAAGATCAAATTAGAAGAAAAAATATATCAATTATTTATCAACAAAATAATCTTCTTAATGATTTTACTTCTTTAGAAAATGTTTCAATTGCAATGATTTCCGCAAATCAAAACAAAAAACTTTCAATTACAAAATCAACAAAAATATTAAATAAAGTTGGACTAAATAGCAGGTTAGAACATTTTCCTTCCGATTTGTCTGGAGGAGAGCAGCAAAGAGTGGCTATTGCTAGAGCTTTTGTTAATGAGCCAAATTTAATATTAGCGGATGAACCTACCGGAAGTTTAGATCAAAAAACTGCAAAAGAAATATTTAGTTTATTTTTAAAATTAAAATCTCAAAAAAGAACAATCATTTATGCAACTCATAATAGAGAGCTAGCAAATAAAGCTGACTACAAGTTATTAATAAATAATGGTAGTATTAAGCGTCTAAATGCTTAAAGAAAATAAAAAACAATTTACGCACCTAAAAGTTCATTCTCAATATTCAATATGTGAAGGTGCTATAAAAATTGAAGATTTAAAAAACTACTGTAAAGAAAACAAAATAAAAGCAATTGGTTTGAGTGATACTCAAAATCTATGTGGCGCACTAGAGTTTTCTGAAAATATTTCTAAAATTGGTACGCAACCAATAATAGGAACACAAATAAATTTTAAGTATAAAAATTATATAAATCTACTACCTATTATTGCAAATAATTTTTCTGGCTACAAAAGTGTCATCAATTTATCATCAAAATCATATATTGAAAATAATTCTAATGAAATACCACACTGTAAATTTGAAGATTTATTTAAAATTCAAGAAGGCATTACATTGTTATCAGGATCAATAAACGGACTTATTGGAGACCTATTTAAAAAAAATTTGATTGATGAAATAGATGAAATTTTTAATTCTATTAATAAAAAATTTCAAAATAGATTTTATTTGGAAATTCAAAGACATAAAGATACTGGCGAAGATATATATGAAAAGTTTTTATTAGAAAAATCTAAAAAGTTTGACTTTCCTCTTTTAGCATCTCATGAAACCTTTTATTTTGAGAAAGAAATGCACGAAGCACATGATGCTTTGATTTGCATAGGCGAAAAAACCTATGTTAACGAAAAAGATAGAAAAAAATATTCTAATCAGCATTATTTAAAAAGCTCTTCAGAAATGGCAGAAGTCTTTTCTGATTTGCCCGAAGCACTTGAAAATAATTTTAATTTTCCCTATCTTTGTAATTTTAAACCAAAAAGTTCATTACCAATTTTACCAAATATTAAAACAAGCGATAATTTAGAAGTAGATGATGAGCTGAAAAAACTAGCTTTAGAAGGTTTAAATAAAAAATTTAAAGAATTTGTTTTTGTTAAAGAAAATGAAAAAGAAAATCAAAAAAATTTAGAAAAATATAAACAGAGATTATTGCATGAAATAAATATCATTCAAAAGATGAAATATTCTGGATATTTTTTAATTGTTTCAGATTATATAAAATGGGCAAAAGGACATGGTATACCAGTTGGCCCTGGTAGAGGCTCTGGCGCAGGCTCTCTTGTTGCCTGGTGTTTATCTATTACAGATGTTGATCCAATAAAATTTAATTTAATTTTTGAAAGATTTTTAAATCCAGATAGAATTTCAATGCCAGATTTTGACATTGATTTTTGTGAAGATAAAAGAGATTTAGTTTTTGAATATCTTAAAAAAAAATACGGGAATGGAGTTGCTCATATTATCACTTTTGGAAAACTAAAAGCTCGAATGGCTATAAGAGATATAGGAAGAGTTCTTGGTTTTCCTTATGGTTTTGTTGATTCAATTTGCAAGATGATACCTTTTGATCCATCTAGACCACTTAAACTACAAGAGTGTATAGATCGAGAACCCAGAATCCAAAAAATGATCACAAGTGACAACCGTGTTAGAAAATTAATGGATTTATCTTTAAAACTCGAAGGGTTAAACAGAAATATTGCAACACATGCGGCAGGAGTAGTTATTGCTGAAAAAAATTTATCAGAAACTGTTCCGTTATATAAAGATTCATCTTCAGATTTATTACTTCCAGCAACTCAATTTGACATGTATTCAGCTGAAAATGCTGGATTAATAAAATTTGATTTATTAGGTCTTAAAACTTTAACTGTAATTAATAAAACACAAAAAATTTTAAAAGAAAAAAATATTGAAGTCGATATCAATAAAATAAATTTTGAAGATAAAAAAGTTTATGATTTATTATCCTCAGGTTACACGGTTGGCTTGTTTCAATTAGAAAGTTCAGGAATGAGGGATGCACTAATGAAAATGAAACCAAATCAATTAGAAGATATTATTGCTTTAGTTGCTTTATATAGACCTGGACCAATGAGCAACATACCAATTTATAACGATTGTAAACATAAAAGAAAAAAACCTGAATATCTTCATCCAAAACTAAAAGAAATTTTAGAGCCAACGTATGGTGTGATTATTTATCAAGAGCAAGTAATGCAAATTGCACAAACATTATCAGGTTTTTCAGCTGGTGAAGCAGATATTTTAAGAAAAGCTATGGGGAAAAAGAAGCGAGCAGAATTAGAAAAACAAGAAGAAAAATTTGTTAATGGAGCTGTAAAAAAAGGAATAACAAAAGATGTTGCAAAATATATTTTTCAAAAAATAAAACCTTTTGCAGAATATGGCTTTAACAAAAGTCATGCTGCCGCATATGGAATTATAGCCTACCAAACAGCTTTTTTAAAAACTTATCATCCAAAAGAATTTTTTGCCGCTTCTATGTCAATGGAATTAGGCAATCAATCAAAATTAAGTGAATTTTACGAAGAATTAAAAAGACTTAATATAAAAATTGAAAGACCAAACATAAATAAATGTTTTGCTGAATTTAAAACAACTGAAGAAATTTTTTACTATGCATTAGGTTCTATTAAAAGTGTTGGTTTTGAAGCAATTGATCAAATTGTTAAAGAAAGAGAAAAAAATGGAAAATTCAAATCATTGAATGATTTTATTAAAAGAACAAATCCAAAAAATATTAATAAATTACAATTAGAAGGATTAGTAAAAGCAGGAGCATTTGATGATTTAGAAAAAAACAGAAAAGCTTTTCATGATTCAATTCCAAATATTATATTGGCATCCAAATCAGTTTTTGAAAACAACAATAATAATCAAATCAATTTATTTGATGAAAAAAATGAAAATAGTTTAGATATTATACCTAGAAACTTAAAAGACTGGGAATTTGAAGAAAAGCTTTCAAAAGAGTTTGAATCAATTGGTTTTTTTATTTCTGATCATCCTATAAGTGAATTTAAACATTTATTTGATATTTATAAGATTAAAAATTTTCGTGATTTTTTAGATTCAAAAAGCAATCAATCAGTATTAGCCGCTACTATAATGAAAATTCAAGAAAAAAAAACTAAAGAAGGTAATAGGTTTGCAATCATTAAGTTCAGTGATTTAGGAGGAATTTTTGAACTTTTTATTTTTTCTGAAATGCTTGAATCAAAAAAAGATTTTCTCAAAGAAGGAAAATCTTTACTAATTACTGTTTTGAAAGATAATTCTAATCAAGAAAATAGATTTAGAAGAATTACAGTTGTTAACCTTGCAAATTTAAACGAGTCTATTTCTCAAAACATTTCAAAGGTTACATTTCAGTTAGAAAAGTTAGAAAACTTGGAAAAATTTTCTAATCTTATATCTGAAAAAGGAAATACCGATGTGAAGGTTGTAATTCTAAATAAAACAAAGAATCTTACTTTTAAACTTAAAGAAAGAAGAAAAATTGATCCAAAAATACTAAAATTGTTGAAAAATGAGCCTTTTTTAAAAAAAATTGAACTTTAAAAAAGTTGTTTTTTTTTAAATTAAAATGTAAAAACCACCCTAAATACGCACACAGTTATTGGTCGAAAGACCGCCGGTCCTTAAATGGTAAGACTGTGGTGGAATAACCGGAAAAAATTATGAGCACACCAGAGATATCAATCAAAGAATTATTGGAAGCAGGAGTACATTTGGGTCACAGAACCTTTAGATGGAATCCTAAAATGGAACCTTATATTTTTGGTAAAAAAGATTCAATTCATATAATTGATTTAATACAAACAGTAGAACTTACAAAAAATGCATTACAAAAAGTAAGCGACGTTATCAAAAATAATGGAAAAGTATTATTTGTTTCTACAAAAAAGCAGGCTTCAGAAGCAATTGCTAAACTAGCAAAAGAAACATCTCAGTACTATGTTAATTATAGATGGTTAGGTGGAATGTTAACAAATTTTAGCACTATTTCTAATTCAATAAAAAAATTAAAAAAAATTGAAGAAAATTTAAGTTCTGAAAATAGAGGTTTTACAAAAAAAGAAATTTTAAAAATGGGTATAAAAAGGGATAAACTTCAAAGATCTCTAGGCGGAATTTTAGAAATGAAAGGTGTTCCAAATCTTATCTTTGTAATAGATACAAATTATGAAACTTTAGCAATTAAAGAGGCTTCAAAATTAAGAATACCAATTGTTGCAATTGTAGATACCAATTCTGATCCAAGCGATATAGATTATCCAATACCAGGAAATGATGATGCTCGAAGAGCAATAGAATTATATTGTGAACTTTTAAAGAAAACAATTTTAGATGCACAAAAAAATATTAATGTTAATACTAATGGAAAAGATCAAGATAAAACAAAAATTGAAACAAAAATAAAATCAACAAAAGAAGTAAAAATAAAATCAACAAAAGAAGTAAAAATAAAACCAACAAAAGAAATAAAAACAAAACCAACAAAACAAACCAAACAGATCAAGCAAGTCAAGCAACTCAAACAGATCAAGCAAGACAGTTCAAAAAAAAAGACTAAATAATAAATATTTTATGCCTAGAGAGACAAATCTAGAAAAAGTCAAAAAATTAAGAGAATTAACAGGCGCAGGTTTTAAAGATTGCAGTAATGCAATTAATGAAAATAAAGGTGATATAGAAAAATCCATTGAATATTTAAGAATAAAAGGTATTTCAAAAGCTAGCAAAAAACTGGAACGAGTTGCAAACGATGGATTGATTTGTATTAAAGAAGAAAAAAATCAAATATCCATTATTGAAATTAATTGTGAAACAGATTTTGTTGCTAAAAATAAAGAATTCATAAATTTTTCTGAAGAGCTTTCATTAATTTGTTTTAAAGAAAAAGGTAATTTAGAAAAAATAAAGAAAACAAACATGGCCAATTCAAAACCAGTCGAAGAAAATTTAATTTCTTTGATTTCTAAAATAGGTGAAAAAATTACTATTAGAAGATCAAAGTTTTTTGATAATACTGGTGGCATAAATTTTTCATATATTCATTCTCCAATCAAACCTAACATTGGAAAACTGGGAGTTATAATTAATTTAGATGCAGAAAATAATAATGAAGTAAAAGAATTTGGTCACAAACTAGCAATGCATGTAGCAGCATCCAATCCTTTATCAATTGATGTTGATAATTTAGATTCAAAAATTTTAGAAAAAGAAAAAAATCTTATTAATGAAGAGCTCAAAAACTCTGGAAAAGATCAAAAAATTATAGACAAAATTTCTGTAGGACGAATAGAAAAATTTAAGCAAGAAAATACTTTACTTAATCAAGTTTGGGTAATGGATCCGAAAAAAAAGGTAAAAAATGTAATATCTGAAATATCTCCAAATAAGCAAATAGTTGTAAAAGATTTTATAAGATATAAACTTGGCGAATAAATTTATCATATTAAAAAATTAAAATTATGTTTGATAAAAAAAATTATCAAGAAAAAATGAATAAAACCTTCGAGGTTTTTTTAAAAGAATTATCAGCTCTTAGAACTGGAAGAGCTAATGCAAGTATGCTTGATATAATTAAGGTTGATGTCTATGGACAAAAAATGCCAATAAATCAACTGGGAACAATTACAGCTCCAGAACCTAGAGTTTTAAATATTCAAGTATGGGATCAAACAAATGTAGCAATTATAGATTCATCAATTAGAAAATCAGAAATAGGACTAAATCCACAGGTTGATGGTCAACTAATAAGAATACCCATTCCTGACTTAAGCGAAGAAAGAAGGAATGAATTAAAAAAAATGATTAAAGTTATTGGGGAAAAATCCAAAGTTTCGATTAGAAATGTCAGGAGAGAAGGAAACGATAGCTTAAAGTCTTTGCTTAAAAAAAAAGAAATAAGTGAAGATGACAATAAAAAATATGAAAAAGATATTCAAAAAATGACTGATGACGAAATTAAAAAAATCGATGAAAAGGTAATTCAAAAAGAAAAAGAGATTATGACTGTATGAACCCGGTAAATCATATTGCCATAATAATGGATGGTAATGGAAGATGGGGAATTAAGAAGAAAAAATCAAGAAATTTTGGTCACAGAGTAGGATTAAAAGTTGTAGAAAAAATAATTTCTTTATCTATAAAAAAAAAAATACCAATACTTACCTTGTTTACATTTTCATCTGAAAATTGGAAAAGACCTCAATACGAAATTAATTTTTTATTTAATCTTCTTGGAGAATATTTTGTTAAAAATCTAAAAAAAGTCATTGATAACGGAATAAAAATTAAAATTATTGGTAATAAATCTAAGCTACCTAGAAAGATTAAAAATATTATTAATGACACAGAGTTAAAGACAAAAAATAATAAAAAAATTTTGGTACAGCTGGCACTAAACTATGGATCTAGATACGAAATAATAAATGCTTTTAAAAAAATCTTGAAAAAAAATACCAATCTTACCATGAGAAATTTTGAAAAAAATTTGTATACATCTACTCAACCAAATCCAGATATTCTTATTAGAACAGGAGGTCAAAAAAGACTTAGTAATTTTTTGTTGTGGCAATTATCATATACTGAAATGTTTTTTTTAGATAAACTGTGGCCCGATTTTAAAGAAAAAGATTTTAATAAAATTCTAAAAGATTTTATTAAAATTAAAAGGAATTTTGGAAAAATATGACAAATTTACAAAAAAGAATTTTAACATCATTGATTGTTTTACCTTTATCAATTTTTTTTGTTTTTAAAGGCGGATATTTATTATTATCTTTTTTACTATTAGTTTTTTTTATAGCTAATTATGAATTATTTTCAGTTTTCAAAAAAAAAACAACAATATTATTTTTAGATTTAACATTGATCTTGGCTTTATTTTCAATTTACCATCTTAGAGATAATTCTTGGGAATCATTCTATTTACTTGTTTGGTTTATTATTCTTACCGTTTGTTCTGATATTGGAGGATATGTGTTTGGAAAAATATTTAAATGGAAAAAACTAACTAAAATTAGCCCAAGAAAAACTTTATCAGGTGTTTTGGGTTCATTTATAGTTTCATTATTTTCTTTATTTATTATGGAAAATATTCTCAAATATAATATTGAAATAAAATGGTTTGAGCCAAAATTTTTTTTCGTTGCTATTATACTTTCTTTAATTGCCCAAGCAGGAGATTTAATAATTTCTTATTTTAAAAGATTAGAAAAAATTAAAGATACAGGAAAGATTTTGCCAGGACACGGTGGAATTTTTGATCGAATTGATAGTTTAATGTTTGTAATTATTTTTGGATTTCTCTTACATAATTTTAATATTATTCCATAATGAAAAAAAAAATTGCTATCTTAGGATCTACTGGATCAATAGGAAAATCAACTCTTGAAATAATTAAAAAAGATAAAAAAAATTTTGAAGTTGTATTAATATCAGGAAACAATAATTACAAAGAAATTGTAAAACAAGCTAAAGAATTTAATGCAAAAAATATCCAGGTTAATGAAAATTATATAAAAAAAGTTAAAAATATTATTAAAAAAAAAACCAAAGTTTTTTCAAATAAAACTAATTTAAAACACATTTTAAAAGGAAAAGTAGATTATATAATGTGTGCAATCTCTGGTTTAGCTGGCCTAAAATTAACTTTAGATTCTATTAAATTTTCTAAAAAAATTGGAATTGCAAATAAAGAATCCATAATATGCGGGTGGAGTTTAATTAATAAAGAATTAAAAAAACATAAGACACAATTTATTCCAATTGACTCTGAACATTTTTCTATTTGGGAACTTACTCAAAAACATAAAAATCATGAAATTGATCAAATAATTTTGACAGCATCAGGTGGACCTTTTTTAAATAAAAAAATTTCTGATTTAAAAAAAGTTAAATCAAAAGATGCCATCAAACATCCAAATTGGAAAATGGGAAAAAAAATATCTGTTAATTCAGCAACATTAATGAATAAATTTTTTGAAATACTGGAAGCTTACAGAATGTTTGATTTTGATTTAAACAAATATAGTATACTTATACACCCACAATCATATGTTCATGCGATTGTAAAATTTAAAAATGGTTTAACAAAAATATTATTACATGATACAGACATGAAAATTCCTATTTCGAATTCCATATATGATTTTCAAGTAAAAAACATTAAGACAAAAAAAATAAGCAACAAAATATTGAATCAACTAAGTTTTTTAAAAGTAGATAAAAAAAGATTTCCTTCTATTAAATTGATTAAAAAAATTTCAAAAAAAAATAGCTTATACGATACTGTTTTAACAAGTGCCAATGAAGTGTTGGTTGAACTTTTTTTAAAAAATAAAATATCTTATAATCAAATTCTTCTTTATTTGAATAAAGTTTTAAATCTAAAAGAATTTAAAAAATATATTGCGAAAAAGCCTCTATCCATCAGAGAAATTTATAACATTGATAAAATGGTTAGGTTGAAAACAAGAAACATAAGTGTAATATGACGACTTCATGATAAAGAATTTTTTAATTACAATAGTATTTTATTTTTTATTTTTAGCTATTTCGAGCGCAGAAATTATCAACAAAGTTGAAATTGAAGGTAATAAAAGAATATCCAAAGAAACAATAATATTATTTGGAGATATTGAAATTGAAAAAAACTATTCTCCTGAACAATTAAATGAGATTATAATAAAACTTTATGATACGGGTTTTTTTTCAAATATTGAAATTAATATTGAAGAAAAAATTTTAAAAATCAGCGTTTCAGAAAATCCTATTATTCAAAGCATAACAGTCAATGGTGTTAAAGCTAAAAAATTTACTGAAAAGATATATGAATTATTAGAGCTTAAAGAAAAAAGTTCTTTTGTAGAAAGTCGTTTAGAAAAAGATGTTGAAAAAGTACGAGCAATATTAAGAAACTCTGGTTATTATTTTGTTAAAGTAGAGGCTTCAATAAATAGGCGGGATAATAATACCGTGAATATAATTTACGATGTAGATTTAGGTGAGAAAGCAAGGATAACGAAAATAAATTTTATTGGTGATAAAAAATACAAAGATAGCAAGCTAAGAAATATAATTGTTTCAGAAGAAGATCAATTTTGGAAATTTATTTCAAGCAAGAGATTTTTAAATAAAGAAAGAATAGAATTAGATAGAAGACTTTTAGAAAGTTTTTATAAAAGTAAAGGATTTTATCAAGTTAAAGTTTTAGCAACAAATGTTTACTTTGAACAAGGCGAAGGCTTTATACTTACTTTTAACATAAATTCTGGAAATAGATTTGTAGTGGACAAAGTAAATTTATTAGTAAATGAAAATATTGATAAAAATCATTTTAAAGAAATAATTCCTAATTTAAAAAAATTAGAATCAAAATATTATTCTCCGGCAAAATTAAAAAAAATAATTGATAAAATAGAATCTTTGTCAGCAGTAAAAGAATTACAATTTATAGAAACTTCAATATCAGAAACTCTGAAAGGTAAAAAATTAGATATTGATATTAGAATTAACGAAGGGCCAAAACTATTTGTTGAAAGAGTTAATATTTTTGGCAATACCATTACTAGAGATAATGTAATTAGAAGTGAAATGGTAATCGATGAAGGAGATCCATTCAGTGAATTGTTATTAGCTAAATCAATAAATAATATTAAATCACGAAATATTTTTGGAGAAGTAAAGCATGAAACTAAAATGGGTTCATCAAAAGATCGCAGAATAATTGAAATTGAAGTTGAAGAAAAACCAACTGGTGAAATTTCCGCAGGAGCGGGAATAGGATCAGATGGTGGTTCCATTGCTTTTGGAGTAAGTGAGAATAATTTTTTAGGAACAGGTTCTCAGTTGACAGCAAGTCTGTCAGTTACAGAAACTGCTTTAAGAGGTGAGTTTTCAGTAGTTAACCCAAATTATAATTATTCAGGTAATTCACTGATTACTACTGTACAAAGTACAAAAATAACTAAAATGGAAGAGTTTGGTTATGATGCAACAAAAACGGGATTTAATCTTGGAACACAATTTGAACAATACGAAGATGTTTTTATTTCTCCATCAATATCAACATATTACGAAACTCTAGATACTTCTACTGACGCATCGAGCACTTTAAGAAAACAAGATGGCACAGCTTTTGAAAGTGATTTTGTTTATTCAATTATTCAAGATAAAAGAAATCAAAAGTTTCAAACAACTGATGGTTATCGTTTATCTTTTAGCCAAACTTTGCCATTAATGTCTGAAACAAGCTCAATAACTAATGGAATTAACTTCAGAAATTATTATAGCCCTAGTGAAAATTTAACTCTTAAAACAAGATTTTATGGGAAAGCAGTTAACACAGTTAGTAGCTCAGATGATGTTAAAATTTCAAGAAGAGTAGGAATACCATCAAGATATTTAATAGGTTTTCAAACTGGAAAAATAGGGCCAGTAGAAGGAAATGATCACATTGGAGGCAATTACGCAAGCTCAGTAGATGTAAACGCAACTCTTCCAAAATTATTACCAAATTCTACTAACACAGATATAAGCTTATTTATAAATGCGGGGAATGTATGGGGGGTAGATTATAGAGGTAGTGGAAGCGATGATTCAAACAAACTAAGATCAGCTTTTGGAGTCAACGCTAATTGGTACACCCCAATAGGTCCTTTAAGTTTTTCATTTTCTCAAAACATATCTAAAGCAGAAACTGATAGTACCGAATCTTTTAGATTTAATATAGGTACCACATTTTAATGAAATATTTGGTAAAATTTTTTGTAATTACATTTTTAATCTTTGGGATTAATAATGTGCAGGCAGAAATAAAAATAGCTTATGTAGATATGGATAAAGTATTAAATGAAAGCAAAGCAGGATCTTCTATTCAAAAAAAATTGCAAAAAGTTCATAAAGAAAATATAAAAAATTTTAAATCTGTTGAAGAAAAATTAAAAAGTAAGGAAAAAGATATTTTATCGAAGAAAAATGTTATGAAAAAAGAAGAATACGATAAAAAAATTATAGAACTTAGAAAAGAAGCAGCAAAATATCAGTCGAACAGACGTAAAAAGTTAGATGCTTTAAACAAAATGAGAAATGATGCAAAAAAAAACATTTTAGAAAATCTGCAACCTGTACTTACAGAGTATTCCGAGACAAATGGCATTTCTATTATAATAGATAAAAGAAATATTGTACTAGGCAAATCTGAACTTGATGTAACAAAATTTATAATTGAAGAATTAAATAAGAAATTGCCTTCTTTAAAGTTAAATTAAAAATAATTCAGTATTATGTTTTTTGAAAAAAAAGGTCCTCACACCTTAAAAAAGGTTTCTAATATTTGTGAAAATAGTGATTCTAAGCATTCAGAATCAATAAAAATTGATGATATAAGAGATTTATCATCCGCAAGTATTAAAGATATTACTTTTTTTCATTCTTTAAAATATAAATCTGAAGCAAAAAAAACTAAAGCATTAGCATGTATTACAAAAAAAGAATTAGAAAAATATTTGCCAGAAAAATGTTTAAAAATTTTAGTAAAAAATGTTCTTTTATCAGTTGCAAAAGTTGGAATATTATTTTATCCAAATTCAGACATAGATCCACTTGATAACAGTTTACTTCCAAGTGATGAAGTTAAAAATAAATACAAAAACGTTGTTTTTGGAAAAAATGTTCTTGTTGGAAAAAATGTTCAAATAGGAAAAAACACTGTGATTGGAAATAATACTATTGTTGAACATGATGTTCAAATAGGAGAAAATTGTCACATAGGATCTTTTGTATCAATAAAAAATTCTATTTTAGAAAATGATGTTTTGTTACAAGATAATGTTAAGATTGGAGTTAAAGGATTTGGATTTATACCCGATCCTAACAAAAATTTTAGAGCTCCTCATATAGGAAAAGTTGTAGTTAAACGAGGTTCAGAAGTGGGATCTGGTTCTACAATTGATAGAGGTTCAATGACTGATACAATTATTGGCGAAAATACTTTCATAGATAATCAGGTTCATATAGCTCATAATGTTAAAATTGGAAAAAATTGTATGATAGCAGGACAAGTTGGCTTTGCAGGCAGTTCAAACATTGGTAATAATGTTGTTATAGGTGGTCAAGCAGGAATATCTGGACACTTAAATATTGGAAACAATGTTTCAATTGGCGGAGGAAGTGGTGTTATAAAAGATATTCCAGACAATACAAAAGTTATGGGGTATCCATCTATTGAATTTAAAGAATTTATAAAAAAATGGAAATCAAATGAGTAATTCATTAAACAGAGATCAAATTAAAAAATTATTACCACACAGAGAACCCATGCTTTTAGTGGATGAATTAATAAATATAGTTCCTTTAAAATCTGCCACTGCAATTATTAATGTAAAAAAAACATCTTTTTATGTTCAAGGACATTTTCCAGGTCAGCCAGTTATGCCAGGTGTACTAATTGTTGAAGCTTTTGGTCAGGCAGCAGCTGCACTAACAGCCCATGGAATTGATCCAAAAACTTATGAAAATAAATTAGTTTATTTGATGAGTGTTGACAAAGCACGTTTTAGAAGTCCGGTAGTACCAGACTGTAAACTTATACTTGATATTGAAGCTATAAGATCACATGGAAGAGTTTGGAAATATAAAGGTATTGCTAAAGTTAATGATAAAAAAATAGCCGATGCTGAATGGTCAGCAACAATAGTTGATAGGAACACTTAATGATACATAAAACTTGCATTATTGATAAAAAAGCAAAAATTTCTAGCACAGCTAAGATAGGACCTTATAGTGTAATTGGTCCTAACGTTGAAATCGGAGAAAACGTAGAAATCCACTCACATGTTAATATATCTGGTAACACAAAAATAGGAGATACAAATAAAATATTTCCATTTGCAAGTATAGGAAATGTTCCTCAGGACTTAAAATATAAAGGAGAGGATACAAAGCTTGAAATTGGAAAAAATAATACAATCAGAGAATATGTTACAATAAATCCTGGAACAAAAGGCGGAGGTGGATTAACAAAAATTGGAGATGGTTGTTTATTTATGATCTGTTCACATATAGCACATGATTGTCACGTTGGAAATAATGTTGTTATAGCAAACAATGTTCCTTTAGGTGGGCATGTAACAATCGAAAATGACGTTGTTATAGGTGGCAACTCAGCAGTTCAACAATTTGTTAGAATTGGAAAATTAGCTATGATTGGTGGAATGACAGGAGTCTTGCATGACGTTATTCCTTTTGGTTTGTCAATTGGTAACAGAAATTATTTACAAGGATTGAATCTAATTGGCTTAAGAAGAAAGAATTATAATAATAAAAATATTTTAGGTTTAAGTGAAGCATACAAAGAAATTTTTTTAACAAAAAATCTTAGTGAAAATTTGACTAAATTAAATGGTGTATTCAAGGAAAACCCATTAGTAAAAGAAGTAATTGATTTTATAACAAAGGATAAAAAAAGATCTATTTGTACACCTTTTTCTAAGGAGTAAAATGATTGGATTAATATTTGGCGAAACAAATTTTCCAAACGAAATTCTAAAAAAAATAAAAAAAAGACATCTAAAATATTTAATTATTGATTTAACAAAAAGTAAAAAATTTAAAAAAGACAGGAATTCTCACAGTGTTTCTATTGGTCAATTTGGTAAAATCATAAATATTCTTAAAAGCAATAAATGCAAAAAAATCTTATTTGCAGGAAAAGTATATAAACCAAATTTTTCTAAACTTAAATTAGATTTAAAAGGTATTTATTATATTCCAAGAATTATCAAAAGTTCAAAACTAGGAGATGTAGCAATATTAAAAGAAATAATTAGTATATTAAAACAAGAAAAAATAAAAACAATAAGCTCTTTAGCTTACAATCCTGAACTAACACTTAAGAAGGGAACTTATTCAAACATAAAACCAAATAAACAAGACAATAAAGATATCAAGAAAGCGATAACAACTTTAAATAAGTTGGGCAAATATAATTTTAGTCAAGGAGTGATTGTTAGAAATAGAAAAGTAGTTGCCACTGAAGGAAAGGGTGGAACTGAAAAAATGCTTAAGAAATGTAAAAGTAAAAAATTTAGAAACCAAGGTGTTCTAGTTAAATTTCCAAAGAAAAAACAAGATCTAAGAATTGATTTGCCTACAGTTGGATTAAAAACTTTAAAACAATCTAAATCAGCAAGACTAAAAGGTGTAGTTTTAAAAGCAAAAAAAAATGTATTTCTAGAAAGAACGAAATGCATCAAATTTGCTAATAAAAACAATATGTTTTTAATAGTAAAATGAAAAAAATATTTATTATTACAGGTGAACCATCAGGAGATAAATTGGCATCCAAAGTTATTGCTAAACTTAAAAACTCAAAACCTGATATTGAATATTTGTCTGTTGGCGGAGAACATTTAAAAAGTTTGGGAATCAAATCTCTTTATGATTTAAACGAGATTACTTATCTTGGTTTTACTAAAGTTTTATTAAATATATTTAAGATTAAAAAAAAAATTAATGACACTGTACATAAGATTGTAGAATTTAATCCAGATATATTGTTTTCTGTAGATAGCCCTGATTTTACTTTAAGAGTAGCAAAACAAGTTAAAAAATTAAAACCAAATATTAAAACTATTCATTTTGTGGCCCCACAAGTATGGGTTTGGAGAGAAGGCCGTGTTAAAAAGTTAAAATCTTTTCTAAATCATATTTTACTACTTTTTCCTTTCGAAAAAGAATATTTTGATAAAGAAAATATTGAATCTACATTTACAGGACATCCTCTTTTAGAAGAGCAAGAAAAAAGCAAAGTTGATATTAGCCAAATTATAAAAGAAAATAAAAAAATTTTTTCTATTTTTCCAGGAAGTAGATTGTCAGAAATTAATACTTTATTACCTATTTTATTTGAATTCATAAAAATGATGAATGAAAAATATAAAGATATATTTTTTGTTTTTCATTCCACTTCTGAACATAACCATTTAATACAAAACCTTTTATTAAAAGAAGGTTTTAAAAACTGTGGAGCTATTAGTGACGAAAAAATTAAATCTTATGTTCTTAGATCTTCTATGTTTGCGCTTTCAAAATCTGGAACTATTTCTTTAGAAATTTGCAACGCTAAAATTCCATCAATGATTATATATAAAATGAATATGATCAATTTTTTTATTATCAAAATGCTCGTTAAAGTAAAATTTGCAAATATTATTAATATTGCTGCTAATAAAGAAATTATACCTGAATTATTGCAATCTAATTGTAATTCAAAAAATATATTTAAAAAAGTAGATGAACTTTTAGAAAATAAAGAAGCTTTAGAAAATCAAATAATAAGATCGCAGGAAATTATTAATAAATTTAAAACTCAAAAATCTTCTGAAATTGCAAGCTCAGTTTTACTTAATCATCTTTAATCTTTCGATAACTTTGTTTTTATCAAGAGATGAAATGATATCATAAATACCAGGACCAAATTTAGAACCTGTTAAAGCAATTCTTAATGGCTGACCAACACCCTTAAAATTGATTTTGTGTTTATCAATTAGTCCTTTTATTATTTTTTCTAAATTATCTTTATTTAAATTTTTTATATTTTCAAATTCTTTTAAAAATTCTTTTAAAATTTTTTTAGCTAAATCGTCTAAAAGTTTCAAATCTTCTGATGAAATTTGAATTTGATCTTTGATTATGTATTGAGCATTTTCATAAATATTACCTAATGTTTTTGCTTTATTTTTTAGAAAATGTAGTGATTTTTTTAAAGTGGAATCAAACTTAGGATCAATTTTTTTTTTATATATTTCACAGTAAGTTTTAAGATTTAAAAACAGCTTGTCTTCATTTATATTTTTAATATAAGTTTCGTTAATTGATAAAATACGACTCATATCTAGTCTAGAAGGAGATTTACCTACGCTAGATAAAGCAAAATGTTTAATACTTTCTTCCAATGTAAATATTTCCTTATCTTTAAAAGACCAACCTAATCTTAAAAGATAATTTCTTAGAGCATCTGATAAAATTCCAATTTTAATATAATCTTCTATCGTTGAGGCCTTATCTCTTTTTGATAATTTTTTTCCTTCATTACTATGAATTAAAGGTATGTGTGCAAAATTTGGCACTTCCCAACCCATAGAGTCATAAATTTGTTTTTGCTTAACAGTATTAATTTTATGATCATCACCTCTTATGACATGTGTAATATTCATTAAGTGATCATCAACAGTGGCAGACAATTGATAGGTTGGAGAACCATCTTGCCTAAGGATTACAAAATCTTCAATTGTTGAATTTGAAATATTAATTTCTCCTTGAACTAAATCTTTAACGATAGTATTTCCACCTATTTTACTTTTAAATCTTATAACCGGATTAACACCAGCCGGGACTGTTAGGTTTTTTGGCTCTCTCCATTTTCTATTGTAAACAAAAGCCATTGCTTTTTTTTTAGCCATGTTTTTTTGTTCTTCGATTTCTTTTTCTGAACAATAACATTTATATGCAAAACCTTTTTTTAAAAGTTCTTCTGCAACTTTTTTATGTTCATTAATTTTTTCAGATTGAATATATTCTTTACCGTCGTGCTCAATACCAATCCATTTTAACGATTGAATAATTTGTTTTTTATATTCTTTTTTTGATCTTTCTTTATCCGTGTCTTCAATTCTAAGAAAAAAAGAACCTTTTTGATTTTTAGAAAATAGCCAATTAAATAAAGCTGTTCTAACACCACCTATATGCAAGGGGCCAGTAGGAGATGGAGCAAATCTTGTTGCTACTTTTGTCATTAATACATTGTTAGACTATTTATTTAGAAGTTTCTATATAAAGATACTAAAACACCCTGAACCTTTACTCTATCTGGACCGAAGATTTTAGTTTCATAGTTTCTGTTAGCGCTTTCAAGCGCAATTGTTTTACCTTTTCTTCTAATTCTTTTAAGCATAGCTTCATGATCATCAATTAAAGCAACAACAATTTTTCCATTATCAGCAGTGTTCGTTTTTTTAATTATCACAGTGTCACCATTGTTAATACCTGCTTCAATCATTGAGTCACCTTTAACTTTAAGACCAAAATAGTTTTCTTTGTCATCAAAACCTTCCGGCAAGTTAATTTTTGCAACCTCGTTTTGTATAGCTTCAACGGGTGTTCCGGCAGCAATATCTCCAAGAAGTGAAACTTTATTATCTGATGAAGGTTTTTCATCTTCCAAACCACCTCTAATAACACTTGGTGAAAAACTGTTATAAATATCGTTTGCCCCAGCTGTTTCAGGTAACTTTAACACTTCTAAAGCTCTTGCTTTATGAGGTAATCGTCTTATAAAACCTCTTTCTTCTAGAGCGCTAATTAATCTATGAATCCCAGATTTAGATTTAAGATTTAAAGAATTTTTCATTTCCTCGTATGAAGGGGAAACTCCAGAACTTCTTATTTTCTTATTAATAAAATTTAATAAGTTTTTTTGTTTTCTTGTAAGCATAGAACAAACCTCGTACAGATTCTGTTCTATAAAAGTTCTCATTATAATTCAACCTTCTAAAAGAGTTGATTTTATTGACTTATTTGAGTTATTTTCTTTAAAAAACTTGATCCTTCAATATCTTTTAATAATGATTCACCAATCAAGAAATTCAATATTCCGGTTTCACTAATAATTCTTTTTATATCTTCTTCATTTTTGATTCCGCTTTCACATATTATTGGCATTGAGTGATTAGATAAAATTTTGAATAAATTAAATGTTGTTTTTATATCAGTTTTTAAAGTTTTTAAATTTCTATTATTAATTCCAATTAAAGCTTTTTTAAAATTAATTGCTTTTTCAGCTTCATCACTCGAGTGAATTTCAACAATCGGAGCGACATCATATTCAATAGCAGTTTGATAAATTTCTTTTGCAAGCTGAATATCAACACCAGAAAGAATGATTAATATTGCATCTGCCCCAAAGCTTTTTGCTAAAGGCACTTGGTAAGGATCAATGAAAAAATCTTTACATAAAACTGGTAATTTTACATTTTCTTTAACTTTTTTTATATCATTTAAATTTCCTAAAAAAAATTTTTCCTCTGTTAATATAGATAAGCATGTTGCACCATTTAGACTATATATTTTTCCAATATTAATAGGATTATAGTTTTCTATAATTATTCCCGCAGAAGGACTTGCCTTTTTTATTTCTGCTATTATACAAGTTTTTTTTTCCTTATTTTTTTTTATTATAGCATCAGTAAAATTTAAGTAAGTATTATTTTTTTTAATTTCTTCTGATATAAAAGAATTAGTAAATTTTTTTTTAACATTTGTTAAAAGTATCTTTTTTTGTTCTATGATTTTTTTTAAAACATTCATTATTTAAAATTAGAAATTTTTTCTAGGTGAGAATATGCCTTTCCAGATAATAAATGATCTCTTGCTAACTGATATGATTCTTTAAAATTTTTATTTTTTTCAGCAACAATTAATCCAGCAGCTGCATTAAGCGAAACTGCTATTGAAAAATCATCATCTTTGCCTTTAAAAATTTCTCTTATTCTTTTAGAATTAAAATCGGAATCTTCTCCAAGAATACTTTTAAAACCTTTTGTTTTAATATTTAAATCATTTGGATTTATATTAAATTCTTGAATATTGTTATTTTTTAATTGTATAATATTTGTTTTTCCGTATGGTGATATTTCATCCAATCCATCTTCACTATTTACAATCCAAGCAAATTTAATATTTAAATTTTTTAATGCTTCCGCAAAAGGTTTTAGCCATTTTTTTTGGAACACCCCAATAACTTGTCTTCCAACTTTTGCTGGGCTACTTAAAGGGCCAATCAAATTAAATATTGTTCTTTTTCCAATTTTTTTTCTTGTAGGACCCACATACTTCATTGCAGAGTGATAATTTGGAGCAAACATAAATCCAAAATTATTTTCTTTGATGCTTTCTTCAATCTTGTTTGGTTCAAAATTGATGTTAATTCCTAATTTTTCAAGCACATCTCCGGAACCACATTTTGATGAGACAGCTTTATTTCCATGTTTGGCAACTTTTATGCCCATGCTTGCTAATAACAAAGCTGACGCTGTTGATATATTGAGAGTATTTTTTCCATCACCACCTGTTCCACATGTGTCTATAGTTTCTGAATCGACATTAACTCTTTTTGCTTTATTTCTTAAAACATTTACGCCCCCAGCTATTTCTTCAGCAGTTTCTCCTTTTGAAGATAAAAGGGTTAAAAATTTAAAAAGATGTTCTTCGTTTATTTTTCCAGTCATTATCTCTTCAAAAATATCTGTACTATCTTTAAAACTTAAATTTTCTTTTTTATTTAATTTCAATAATATCTTTTCCATATATTAATTTTTGTAATTTAAAAAATTTGATAAGATTTTTAATCCTATTTTAGTTCTTATACTTTCAGGATGAAACTGAACACCGTGAACATTATATTTTTTATGCATTAGACCCATAATTATGTTATCTTTTGTTTTTGCTGTAATAATTAAATTTTTACCCAAATTTTTTCTATCAACTATTAAACTATGATATCTGGTGGCATTAAATTTCAAAGCAATTCCTTTGAAAATACCAACTTTGTTATGTTTTATTTCACTTAATTTACCATGCATAATTTTTTTTGCTTGGATAATTTTTGATCCATAGACTTTGCCAATAATTTGATGACCCAAACAAACACCTAAAATAGGTAGCTTTGGCCCAAAATATTTCACTATTTTGGGACACAATCCAGATTGATCGGGGTTTCCAGGTCCTGGAGAAATGACAATTTTTTTATATTTTTTTCTTGAGATTTCTCTGATTGAAATTCTATCATTTCTATAAACATCAACAGAACATTTTAACGAAGACAAATAATGATATAAATTAAAAGTAAAACTATCGTAGTTATCTATTAATAAAATTTTCATAATTAATTCAGAGCATTAAATAATGCTTTTGCTTTATTTATAGTTTCTTTAAATTCATTCTCTGGAACACTATCAGAAACTATACCCGCACCAGCCTGAATATAAAATTTGTTATTTTTTGTAATAGCGGTCCTTAAAGCAATACATGTGTCAAATTCTCCATTTGAAGAAAAATAACCTATTCCACCAGCATAAATTTTTCTTTTTGATTTTTCTAATTTATCTATTATCTGCATTGCTCTAATTTTAGGTGCCCCAGATACCGTACCAGCTGGAAAACCAGATAAAAGAGTATCTAGTTTAGATTTATTTTTATTAAACTTTCCTTCAACATTTGAAACTATGTGCATTACATGAGAATATTTTTCAATTTTAAAATTTTCTGTGACTTGTACTGAATTTATTTTTGCTACTTTACCAACATCATTTCTTCCAAGATCAAGCAACATAAGATGTTCAGCAAGTTCTTTTTTATCTTTTAATAAATCTTTCATAAATCTTTTATCATCATTATAACTTTTTCCTCTAGGTCTTGTTCCAGCTATAGGTCTAATAGTTACTTTATCGTTTCTTAGTCTAACTAATATTTCTGGACTGCTTCCTATAATTTGAAAATCATCATAATTAAAAAAGTACATGAAGGGAGAAGGGTTTGTTAAACGAAGTTTTCTATAAATTTCAAGAGGATCTTTTGTTAAATCTTTTTCAAATCTTTGGCTAAGGACAACTTGAAATATATCACCTTGCTTAATATGTTTTTTTGCTTTTAGAACAATATTTTTGAACCTTTTTTTTGAAATGTTACTTTTAATTTTTAAATTTTCTTTGTTTTTTGTAATTGAATTTAAATAAAAAGGATTAATTTTACTTAAATCTTTTAAATGATGTATCTCTTGAATTATTTGAAAATATTTATTATTAAAATCTTTAATTTTTTCATCATGATAACAATTAACAACAAAAAATATTTTTTTTTTCAAATTGTCATGAATGATTAGCGAAGTTGGCCTCATTAACCTTACATCAGGTAAATCAAGATCGTTTTTGCAAGAATTAGGTATTTTTTCAATATATCTAATTATATCATAAGAAAAAAAACCAGCCAAAAGTGAGCAGATAGGAGGCAATTCTTTTGGAGTTTTAAATTTAAATTCTTCAATTAAATTTTTCAAAAAGAAATAAGGTTTTTTTAAAATTTTTTTTTTTATTTTACCTTTTAAAAAATAAATATTGTTATTGTTTAATTCCCATATTTTATCAGGATTTTTTCCAAAAATAGTATAACGACCACGATATTTACCTTTTTCCACAGATTCAAAAACAAAACTATTTTTAGAAATTAAGAAATTTTGTATCAAATTTTCAATAATATTTTGATTATTTAATTTTTCAGTTACATAAATAACTTGATTTTTCTTTTGTAAATGTTTTTTTTTAAAATCCTTTAAATTAATATTTATTTTCATCGAAAATAATTTTTAAGCCTTTCCAAAGTTTGCTTGTTAATTTTTATTTTATATTTTTGATTCAAATAATAATCAAATGATGAATAAATGTTATTTTTAAGCGCAATGGTTGTTTCATTAAAATATTTATTATATTTTTTTGAATCTTTTTTAATATTATTTTTTTCAATCTTATCTATAAAAAACAAATATTCATCATTTGAATCTTTTTTTTTATTAATAAAAAATTTATTTCTATTTTGATAAAATATTTGTTTATTAGTCTCCAAGCTAAGAATTTTGTCATCCCTAATTCCATTGATAGTTATTTTTTCAATAGTAGCATTCTGATCTTTAGACAATTTTAAGAAATCTTCGTATTTATATTGTTTCAAACTAATTTTTTTTAATAAATCTTTATTAATTTCCAGTTTGTTTAAGTGAATTATTCGATTTTTAATCTTTTCTTTAAATTTTTTGGAATCTAATTTGGGTAAATCATTTTTTATTTCATCA